>NZ_SSDO01000471.1:0-18044 GCF_004794395.1 Microbacterium sp. K41
CCTCGCGATCGCGCTGCGCGCCGCGGGGCACGAGGTGCACAGCGCCTCCGACGTCGTCGACCTGGTGCGCGGAGGCAACGCGGCGGCGATCGAGGCGACCCGGCAGGCGGGCCGCGACGTGGGCGAGGTGCTCGCCACCGTCGTGAACCTCCTCAACCCGTCGATCATCGTGCTGGGCGGCAGCATCGCGCGGGCCGGCGAGCATCTGCTGGCCGGTGTCCGCGAGGTCGTGTACCGCCGCTCGATCCCCCTCGCCACCCAGCACCTGGCCATCGTGCAGTCCCAGGCCGGAGACCGGGCCGCGGTGCTGGGGGCGGCGATCATGGTCGCCCGTGAGGTGCTCTCCCCCGCGAGCGTCGACCGCTATGTCGCGGCGAAGGGGTCGAAGTCGGCCGACAGCGCGCCGACCTGATCGAGCGTGCTGGCCACCTCGACGAAGCGGCGCTGTTCCGCGGCCTCCTCGATCGACAGCAGCGTGTCGAGCACGTGGTACGCGAACTCGCCCGTGGCGACGTGCGGGCGGTCGTCCGCGATCGAGCGGACCATGTCCAACAGGCCGATGCCGCGACCGGCGAGCACGCCCTCCTGGGCGACGTCGACGATCTCCTGCTCCACGGGCTCCGGCGGCACGAAGTGGCGCGCGAGCGGGCGGGTGATCGTGATCGGTCCCCCGAAGGTGTTGGGGTCGGGGATCGTGATCGTGCCCTCGGTCCCGGTGATCTCCACGATGCCCTGCCGCACGAGGGGCGAGTCGGTGCTGTAGAGGCTCTGGGCCTGACCGCCGCCCTCGAAGTCGAGCAGCACGCTCAGCGTCGACGGGATCTCGACGGGGAACTCCTGCCCGGCGAGCTCACCGACCTGCACCCGCCTGGTCGGCGCACCCTGCAGCCCGAGCGCGGCGACCGCCGCCACCGGGCCGAACACGTGCACGAGCGTCGAGACGTAGTACGGACCCATGTCGAGCAGCGGACCGGCGCCCTTGGCGTAGAGGAACGCCGGGTTCGGGTGGAAGATCTCCGGTCCCTGCCACTGGAACGTCGTCTGCCCGAACAGCGGCCGCCCGATGTCGCCGCGGGCGATCGCGCGCTTCGCGGTCTGCACCCCGGGGCCGAGCACCGTGTCGGGCGCGGCGCCGATGCGCCGTCCGGCCGCCTCGGCGGTGCGCAGCAGCCGGCTGGCCTCCTCCCGGCTCACGCCGAGCGGCTTCTCCGTCCACACGTGCTTCCCGGCGCGGATGATCGCCTCGGACACCGCGACGTGCGCGGCCGGGATCGTGAGGTTGACGACCACGGCGATGTCGGGGTCGTCGAGCACCACGTCCACGCCGCCCGCCCGCGGCACGCCGTACGCCTCGGCCTGAGCGCGGGCGCGCTCCGGGAGGAGGTCGCCGATCGCGAGCACCCGCACGTCGGGGAACCGGGTCAGGTTCTGCAGGTACTGGTCGCTGATGTTGCCCGCGCCGATGATGCCGACGCCGACCGCGTCGCCTGCGCGCCCCATCAGCCCGCGACCTCCGCGTCGAGGAACCGCCGACTGCGCTCGATCGCGTCGAACAGGTCGCCCTCGTAGTGGTCGAACTCCACGATGGCGAGCTCGAGCGCGGGGGCCGCCGCGATGGCCGCCACGAGCGGGACGGCGCCGTCGCCCGCGGGCACCTGGTCCGCCGGCGGGTAGGCGTCGAGCAGGGCGGGGTCGAGCGTGCCGTCCTTGGCGTGCACCGCGATCACGCGGTCGCCCAGGCGCTCCAGCAGGGCCACGGGGTCGACCCCACCGCGCGCCACCCAGTAGAGGTCCACCTCCAGCACCACGCGGTCGTCGAGCAGGCCCGCCAGCACCTCCAGACCCGTCACGCCGTCGAACGCGGCCTCGAGCTCGTGGGCGTGGTTGTGGTAGCCGACGCGCACGCCCATCGCGGCGCCGACCTCGGCCGCGGCGTTGAGCAGTCGGGCGGTCTCGGCGATCTGCTCCACCGACTCCCAGCGGGCAGGTTCGGTGTACGGGTCGATCACGGTGTGCATGCCGAGCGTCTTCGCCGCCGCGAACACCTCGGCGGGCGCGGGCACGGGCAGGGTGGTGCCGCTGCCGTCCGGGTTGACGAACGACTCCGACGCCAGGAACGCGTGTCCGGAGGGCGCGGTGAGACCGGCGGCGGCGAGCGCGGCGGCCATCGCCTCGGCCCTGCGCACGAAGTCGTACGGCTCGGCCGCCGTGAACCCGCGCGCGGCGACGGCGGCGAGAGTGCCGTCGAGGTCGGCCTCCAGCTGCTCGCGGATGGTGAACAGCTGCAGGGACGTCTGGATCGTCATCGGTCGTGCTCCTCGGGTCGTCGGCGACTCGCGGGTGGTGCCCCGCGCTGGCACGCTATCACCGAATACCTCCACATGGAAGTTTTGGTCGCACTAGACTCGGGCCATGCCCCCCTCCTCCGCCGACGGTCCGGAGCGCCCACGCGCCCGCGGCGCCTACGCCAAGGGGATCGCGCGTCGGCAGGAGATCCTCGACCGCGCGATCGAGGTGTTCGCGACCCGCGGCGCCGACCGCACGAGCCTGCGCGCGATCGCCAGCGAGGTCGGCGTCACGCACGCCGCGCTCACGCACTACTTCGGCTCCCTGGAGGAGCTCCTGGTCGCTGTCTACCGCGAGAGCAACGCCCCGGGTCGGCACCCCGAGGCGCGAGACGACGCGACGCCCGTGGAGAGCATGATCCTGTCGGCCAGGGTCAACCGCGAGGTGCCAGGACTCGTGCAGCTGTACTCGGCCCTGGTGGCCTCCGCGCTCGAGGAGGGCCATCCGGCGGCGAGGGAGTTCGCCACCGACCGGTTCGCGCGACTGCGAGCGAGCATCGCCGCGACCGTGCGGCAGCAGCAGCGCGAGGGGCGCATCCGCGACGACGCCGACCCCGAGGCGGTCGCGGCCCTGGTCATCGCCGCCTCGGACGGCCTGCAGACGCAGTGGCTGCTCGACCCCGACGCCCCGCAGCACGAGGCGCTGACACTGCTGGACCGCCTGCTCCGCCCCACCTCGGGTGCCGAGCCCCGACCACCGGAGGATGACCGCGCATGAGCACAGGACGGGTCGTGGTGGGCGGGTCCACCGGGTTCATGGGGCAGTACCTCACGGAGCGCCTGCGCGGACAGGGGCGGGAGGTCGTGACGGTCTCTCGCGCGGGCGCCGATCTCGCCTGGACCGATCAGGCCGGGATCGACGCGGCGGTCGAGGGTTCCGCGCTCGTCCTCGGCCTCGCGGGCAAGAGCGTCAACTGCCGGTACACGCCGGCGAACCGCGCCGAGATCTTCCGCTCCCGGCTCGACACCACCGCCGCCCTGCGCACCGCGATCGCGCGCGCCTCGACCCCGCCCGCCCTGTGGATCAACTCGTCCACCGCGACGATCTACCGCCACGCCGAGGACCGGCCGATGACCGAGGCGGACGGCGAGCTCGGCAGCGGCTTCTCGGTCGAGGTCGCGAAGGCCTGGGAGCGGGAGCTGTTCGCGGGCGCGCTGCCCGGCACGCGCCGCGTCGCCCTGCGCAGCACGATCGTGCTGGGCGACGGCGGAGTGCTCGGACCGCTGCGCACCCTCGCCCGCCTGGGCCTCGGTGGTCCGCAGTACGACGGGCGCTGGCCGGTGAGCCGTGCGCGCCGGGCGGCGGGCACCGCGCATCGGTTCGGCGCGCGCCGCGGTCGCCAGCGGTTCAGCTGGATCCACCTCGACGATGTGGCGCGGATCGTGGAGTTCCTGGAGCAGACGCCGGCGCTGGAGGGTCCGGTCAACGCCGCGTCGCCGAACCCCGTGGACAACGTCGCCTTCATGGCGGCCGTGCGTCGCGCGCTGGGGGTGCGTTTCGGCCCGCCGACGCCGCGGTGGATGCTGGAGCTGGGCGCGATCGGCATCCGCACCGAGACCGAGCTCGTCTTGAAGAGCCGGTGGGTGCTGCCCGAGAAGCTCCGTGCCGCGGGCTTCACATTCCGCCATCCCGACCTCGACGAGGCGCTGCGTTCCTCGTTCGCCGCCTCGACCTGATCGCAGCCCGGCACGCGATCAGGTCCGCCTCCGGCGAGGGTCACACCGAACGCTGCAGGGCCGGGAACGTCCAGCTCCCGTCGAGGAGCTTGGGCCGCGGACGGTACAGACGCACGAGGTAGTTCCATCCCTCCGGGATCGGGATCACGTTCGGCACGCCGTCGGGGTGATCGCCGAACCGCACCGTGATGGCGCCGTCGTCGTCCGGGACTCCGGTGATGTTGTTGATCGTGTAGGCACCGCGGTCGTTCGGCTCGAAGAAGCCGTCGGCGTTGTACACCGAGATGGACCAGAACCCGTCCACGGGAACGTCGATCACCCGGAGTTCGTACCGCCCCCGCGGCAGCCGCGGGTCGACTCCGATGTACTGAGCCTCCCAGGAGGGCAGCCCTCCCCATCCCGCCGCGGTTCCGATCAGGTGCCGGATCGGATCGACTTCGGCCTCGGCTCCGAACATGCGGTCGAAGCCGCGCAGGTTCCGCGCAAGAGTCAACAGCGCCCCGCGTGTCTCGTCCAGGTCCGCGGGGTCGTCGCCGGGGAGGGGGAACGGTTCGGCGGACGCACTGTCGATCCCGAGCTGATCCTGGAGCGCCGTCACGACGGCCACGTCTGCCTGGTCTTCCGGGTCGACGAGGATGCGCACCGCGACCACGACGTAGGGTGTGCCGAACCGCTCGGTGGTCAGCCGGTACTCTCCGGGGTCGTGGAAGACGGCGTCCACGTAGTGGCGTTCGTTGACGACCATCGCCGAGAGGTAGCGATCGCCGTGGTCCGGGATCGTGAGCGTCGCCCCCGCGCGGATGTCGACGACGGCGAAGCTGTAGAGCGTGTCGCGGTTGAGCCGGATGACCGTCTGATGCTCGATCGCGGCCGGCTCCCTGTTGTGTCGGAACCGGTTCACGCCCCCGGCATCGCGCTGCAGGTCGGACATCATGCGGTGGGTCTCGGCGACGGCGAAGTTCTCCACGTTCACGGGTGCGCTCATACCGGCATGATGGCACCGACGCGCACCCCGAGCCAGGATCGTCTCGAACGGCCGGTCTCCGAACCGTCTACGCTCCCGCCGCGGGCGCGTCGCCGTCGTCGCGTCGCCGCTTCTCGAGTTCCTCGCGCAACCGCCACTCCTCGATCTCGCGGTCGAGGTCGGCGATCTGCTGCTCCGTCGTGCGGGTGTCGCGGGGCCGGGAGGGGGGCGCCGTCACGGTGGGTGCGGCGGGTCGTTCGGCCCTCCGCATCCGGGGGATCGCGACGCCGCCCTCGCCGTACTCGCGTCCGAGCGCGAACCACAGCAGGCTTCCGACGAGCGGCAGCAGGATCACGATGATCAGCCACACCATCTTGGGCAGGTGCTTCACCTGCCCGTCGTCGCGGGTGATGATGTCGATCAGCGCACCGACCATCAGCGCGATGATCAGCAGCGAGAACAGGAACGGCATGAGTTCAGGGTAGACGACGGGTCGTGCGCCGCGCCGCCCTAGGGCAGGAGATGCCCGGCGGCGCGGAACAGCTCGTACCACTCGGGCCGCGTGAGGACGACGTCGGCGCCGGCCGCCGCGTCCCGCACGCGCTCGGGGGTCGTGGTCCCCAGCACGACCTGCATCCCGGCGGGGTGCCGCGTGATCCACGCGGTGGCGATCGCGATCGGCTCGACGCCGTACTGGGCCGCGAGCCGGTCGATCACGGCGTTCAGCTCGGCATACTCCGGACTCCCCAGGAAGACACCGGCGTCGGTGCCGCTCTGGAACGGCGACCACGCCTGCACCGTGATGCCGTTCAGTCGGCAGTAGTCAACGATGCCCCCGCCGTCCCGCACGATGCTCTGGTCGTGTCCGCCGATGTTCGCTGCGACCGGCTGCGCGATGATCGGCGCGTGGGTGAGCGACAGCTGCAGCTGGTTGGCGATCAGGGGCTGGCGGACGGCCGTGCGGAGCAGGTCGATCTGCGACGGGGTGTGATTCGAGACGCCGAACGCCCTGACCTTGCCGGAGGACTCGAGGTGGTCGAACGCGCGCGCGACCTCGTCGGGCTCGACGAGCGCGTCCGGTCGGTGCAGCAGCAGGACGTCGATGCGATCGGTGCGCAGCGCCGCGAGCGATCCCTCGACCTGGGTGACGATGTGCTCGTAGGAGAAGTCGAACATCCCCTGCGTCGGCACGATGCCGCACTTGGTCTGCAGCACGATCTCGTCGCGCTCGCCCGGGCTGAGGGCGAGCGCCTCCGCGAAGCGGGCCTCACAGCGGTGCATCGCACCGCCGTAGATGTCGGCGTGGTCGAAGAAGTCGATGCCGGCCTCGCGGGCTGTCGCATACAGCGCGCGGATGTGGGCGTCGTCCTTGTCGGCGATACGCATCATCCCGGCGATGACGGCGGGGGCGGTGGCGGTTCCGAAGGGCACGGTCTTCATGGTCGCCACGCTATCGCGCACTCACGGGTCCACGGCAGTCGAGAACGGCAGGAGGTCCGTCACCGGGATGTCGAGCGCCGCCGCGATGCGCGCGAGGTCGACCATGGTGAAGTCCACGCGCGCGTCGAAGAGGTCGTGCAGTCGACGAGCGGAGATGCCTGATCGATCCGCCAGCCGGTCGAGCGACACTCCGGCGTGCAGTCGCGCCGCCTCCACCGTCGATGCCATCGTGTGACTCAGTTCTGTCCCCATACGCCGACACTACCCCCACACGCGGACGCTCACTCGGGAAGAATGAACCGATATGACGGCATCTTGGTCTCGGAGCGCTGCTAGGGTGTGCCGAATGAGGACACCTGCCGAGCAGTTCAACGAGGCCGTCGGGCGGCAGATGCGGGCCGAGATCGCCGCCGCGCGCAGCAGCATCGCGGCGATGGCGCGCAGCGTGGGGATCGCACGCAGCGCCCTCGACAACTACGTCACCGGAAAGCGCGCGATCCCGGTGCCCGTGGTCTATGCCGTGTGCGCGACTCTCGGGATCGAGCCGCACGTCCTGGTCGCGAGAGCCGAGGAGCGCCTCGACGCCGACGGCACCACCGCCATCATCACTCCCCTGCGCCGCACCGCCGATGTCGCCACCCCGCGCGACAATACCCGCGAGGTCGCCTTCGAATCCGACGAGCGGCACGACGCCGACACCGACGACCTCTACGACTGACGCCGACGACCGTGGGAGGACGCACATGCAGCAGCTCCTCCTGCGCGCCGAAGACCTCGGTCTGCGCGTGATCGAGCGCCCGGGACGCACGCGTGGCGGGTTCGACCCCGCGACCGGCACCATCCGCCTCGCGCCGGGCATGAGCAGACGGACGGCCCGCAGCGTGCTGGCGCATGAGCTGGGTCACGCACATCTCGGTCATCGACCCACCGAGGTCCCCCACACCCGCGAACGCCAGGAACGGGCGGCGGACGAGTGGGCCGCCCGGCTCCTCCTCACACCGCAGGCGTATGCCGCCGCCGAGCGGGCTCGCGGCGCGCACCTCGCGAGCCTCGCCTTCGAGCTCGATGTCACGGTCGAGATCGTCGTCGCCTTCCAGCGTCTGCTGCGCCAGGGGACCACCGCGACCCGGGCGGCGTGAGGTCCACCCGCATCGCGCTGGTTGAATGGGGACATGGCCTTCCTCGTCCCGCCCGCCCCCGTGACCCTGACCGGCGACCTCGTCGAGCTGCGTCCCCTCGATCGCTCCCACATCGACGGGCTGGTCGACGCCGTCCGCGAGGGCGAGCTGTGGAAGACGGCGTGGTACACGTCGGTCCCGGAGCCCGACGGCGTGGCCGCGGAGGTGGATCGGCGGCTCGGGCTCGTCGACCGCGGCGAGATGCTGCCGTTCACCGCGATCGACGCGAGCGGACGGATCCTCGGCCTCACGTCGTACTACGACATCGTCGCCGACGTGCCCCGGCTCCACATCGGCTACACCTGGAACCGCCCGTCCGCGCATGGAACCGGAACCAACGCGGAGTCGAAGCTGCTGCTCCTGCGGCACGCGTTCGAAACGCTCGGGGTGTTCCGCGTCGGGCTCACCACGCAGTGGGTCAACTTCCAGTCGCGCACGGCGATCGAGCGACTGGGCGCCAAGCAGGACGGCGTGATGCGCGCGATGAGTCGTTACCGCAACGGCGCGCTCCGCGACAGCGTCGAGTACTCCATCATCGAGCCCGAGTGGCCCGCGGTCCGGGCGAACCTGGAGGCGCGGTTGTCCCGTCGGCGCTGAGCGATCGCGCCGACGGGTCGGCCTTACTCGGTCGGGCTGCCGGTCCAGTTCTTGGAGCGGCGCGTGGCCGAACCGCGCTGCCGCATCGCGAAACCGAGGGCGAGCGAGACCAGGATGATGCCGGCGCAGAAGGTGAGCGCGGCGGCGGTGTCGGGAAGCTCGTGCGCGATCCCCAGCAGCCAGAAGCCCCCGAGGAAGAGGATCATGAAGAACAAGAAGCTGAGGATCACGGGATCTCCTGTCGTCGGTGCCCTACCAGGATAGCCCGGGCCCGGGAAGGCCCTGTGCCGCGGTCTCCGGGCCTGGTGTGATCGTCGCATGACCAGTACGCTCACCGCCCTCGCGATCTCCTGCACCCTCAAGCCCTCCCCCGCGGAGTCGAGCTCCGACCTCCTCGCGCGCCAGCTGCTCGACGCCCTGTCCGCGCACGACGTCTCCGGCGACATGGTGCGGGCCGTCGACTTCGACATCCGTCCCGGTGTCGAGAAGGACATGGGCGACGGCGACCAGTGGCCCGCCCTGCGACGGCGGATGCTGGCGGCGGACATCCTCGTGTTCGTGACGCCGACCTGGATGGGCCAGCACTCGAGCGTGGCGCAGCGCGTGCTCGAGCGGCTCGACGCCGAGCTGAGCGAGACCGACGACCAGGGCCGCCCGATCCTATTCGACAAGGTCGCGATCGCCGGCGTGCTCGGAAACGAGGACGGCGCCCACCACATCTCGGCGATCCTGTTCCAGGCGCTCGACGACATCGGCTACACGATCCCCGCCCAGGCCTCGGTGTACTGGAACGGCGAGGCGATGCAGACGGTCGATTACAAAGACCTCGAGGAGACCCCGGAGAAGGTGGCCTCGGCCATCCAGACGGCCGCGCGCAACGCGGCACACCTCGCACGGCAGCTGACCGCGCAGCCGTACCCGGCATCCTGACGCGAGGACACCCGCCGCGGCGCCCTCACCCCGTCGCCGCGAGGCGCCGGCGCCAGTAGTCGATCTCCGCCTTCGACCGTGGATGGCTGAGGGGATCGACCGCGGCATCGGCGTCGTCGAGCCACGCCTGCGCGGAGAGCCGGTCCCCGGCCACGCACGACAGGGCGCCGAGCGCGATGCCGGGCGTGAACGGTCGGGTGCGCAGGTGGAGCGTCGTCTCGGTGTGGCCGGTCACCGGATCCCGCACGCCCTCCGCAGCCGGGATGCCCTCCCCTGTGGTGAGCACCGCCGCGAGCCGAGCCCGGTCGCCGCAGGCGCCCAGGAACGGCACGATGGCCGAGCGCACGCGGGCGGCCAGCCGCTCGAGGGTGTCCTCCTCCGCGAACCACGCGCTCTCCACGATCGACACATCGAGCTGGTAGGGCTTCACCCGCTGCGGGTCGCGGTGGGCGGCGACGCCGTCCTCCGGATGCAGCGCCGGGAACAGCACGCCGTAGTGCACGCTCATGTGCAGGCCGCTGGAGAAGAAGTCGACGACCTCGACGCGGTCCTCCACGGTCCGCCGCCACGTGCGCCCCGACTTGCGGAAGCCGAATCCGCGCATCGTGCCGTCGACGTGGTCGCGCAACAGTCGATCGACCTCACCACGCAGCACCCGGGGGATCGGATTCGCCTTGGCCCGCACGGCCGCCGCTTTCTCCCGCTTCAGGTCGTCGTCGCGCGTCGCCGCTCGGGCCGTCGCCTCCGAGCCGAGCGCCGTTCCGATGCGCTTCACCAGATCGCGGCGTGCGATGCTCTCCAGCAGCGCCTCGAGCTCTGCGGTGTCGGCGGGCGCCTCGCGCTGCACCAGACTGTCGATCGCCGCGGTCGCCACCCGCAGGGCGAGCGACTCGGTCTGCGGGGGTCGGGTGGCGGCGCCCTGGCGGGCGAGCGCGCCGAGTAGCGGCGCGGGTACGTCGTCCGAGGACAGCCAGCGCGCGGCGACGACGGCCGCGCGCACGAGATCCTCGTTCGACGGCGTGAAGAGGTGGCCGTCCGCGGCCACCCCGGTCTCGGCTGCGGCGCGTATCCACTCGCGCACCAGACGGCGGCCGGCGTCGGACTGCACGTGCTGCCGCGCCTGGCGCTGCCAGGTCTGGGACGGCGCCTTGTGTCCGAGCGCGGCCAGGTGACGCACGATCGGTTCGATGTCATCCACGGGCAGCGCGCGGGCGAGTCGTCGTGCCGACTCGGCCCACTCGTCTCCGTCGTCGACCACCGTGAGGTCGAGGACTCCCGACGGCAGGAACGAGGCCCGCAGGCGGCGCGCGACCTTGAGATCCTTGTCGACGCCGTAGCGCGAGGCGAACCGTCCGGACATCAGCCCGTCGAGGTGCTGCACGCTGGCCTCGAGCGCCTCATACAGCTCGGCATCCCGATGCCCGGCGTCCATCGCCGTCTCGGCTCCGCGCAGCGCCGGGGCGCACACATAGCTCATGGCATCGATGGCGAGCGCGGCGCGCAGGGCGAACGCCGCGGTCTCCGCGTCCCAGGGCAGCTTCTTGCGCGGGAGGGAGCGGATGAGATCGTCTTCGGCCGATCGATGCCGCCACCCGTTCACGAGCTGCGGGCTGACGTCCATGATCAGCAGCAGCGCGACGAGCTGGAGGCGCGGTGTCGACGCTCTCCCGGCGAAGGCCTCCGCCCAGTCGGTGTCCGACGACACGGGACGACCGAGGGCCTCCCCCAGCTCACGGCGCAGTGCCTCGCGGGTCAGTGCCACGCCGGCACCGCCGAGCGCTTACTCGGCGGGACCATCGATGACTTCGTCGACCAGGCTGATACCTCCGGACGAGCTCGCCTCGACCATCAGCGCCTGGATCCACTTCACGTTGAGCTGCGGGGTCTCCGGCTCCTCGAACGTGAACCGGAGCGGGATGGACGGGTGCAGCCAGATGGTCGAGCGACCGGGGGTGTCGCCCTCCGGGTGACGCCAGGAGAGCGTGAAGCTCTCGTTGCGGCGGAGCTTGGTCGCGATCGCGACCTTGAGGTGTGCGAGGGCGCGGTCCTCGATCTGGATCTCGCTGCCGCTCCCGTACTGCATGGTTCCCATGCCACGACTGTAGCGGGCGGCTCTCCCGCATGCGAAGGCCGTGCTGCGCTCGCGGGAGGAGGACTCGTCCGGGGCTGTCAAGGCCCTGGGCCCGGCGCGGTGCGGGTGTAGGTTCCGCGCATGGAGACGATCAGAGTGGGTCTCGTCGCGGATCCGGCGTCGCCCACCGCCGTTGCGCGCCGGATGACCGGCCTCACTCCACCGCTCGCCGCCGAGGCCGACGGATGGATCGTCGAGCTCGTCAGCGAGCCGTTCACCCTCGGGTCGGAGGATGTCGACGTCGCTCTCGAGCGACTCCGCTCGCACGCCGATCAGCACGGGTGGGACCTCGTCATCGGCGTCACCGAGCTTCCGCTCCGCGACGACGACGGCCGCTATCTCCTGGCAGCGGTCCACCCTCGACGGCGCTCCGCCGTCCTGTCGCTTCCCGCACTGGGAGGGTTCCGGGTGCAGCGCCGCGCACGACACGCGGTTCGGGGCCTCGTGGACGGGATGGCTGAACCCGTCTCGCCGGAAGAGCAGCGCCTGCCGCTCCCCCGGCTCAGCGCCCGGGGGCGTGTGCTCCTGGGCATGGTGCTGGCCAACCGCCCGTGGCGGCTCGCCGCGGGTCTCAAATCGGCGCTCGTCGCCGCCCTCGCCACCGGCGCGGTGGCGACCATCGAGCCGACCGTGTGGTCTCTCGCCCTCTCGCTGTCGCCCTGGCGCCTGGTGGCGGCGACGGTGGCCTCGATCGCGATCATCATCGCCTGGATCGTGATCGACGGCAGGCTGTGGGACCGACCCGACGACGACTCGCCCGCGGCGCGGGAGCGATCCCGTCTCTACAACACCTCGACGCTGCTGACCCTCACCGTCGGGATCGTCATCTGCTATCTGACGCTCTACGTCGTGAACCTGGCATGGGCGCTGTTCGTCCTCGACCCCGCGGTCATGAGTGAAGACCTCGGGCGGTCCGTCGAGTTCGGCGATCTGTTCGTGCTCACCTGGTTCGTCGCGTCGGCGGCGACTGTCGGCGGGGCGTTGGGCACCGGCCTGGAGTCCGACGAGGCGATCCGGGCCGCCACGTACTCCAAGCGCGAGGAGGAGCGCCGCGCCCGGTTGGCCGACGAGCGCGACGCCCGGTGACGACTGCCGGGTGCACGTCCACGCGGAAGGGCCCCGCCACCTGCTCATGGTGAGCGGGTCGCGGGGCCTATCGATCGTCGACGTCGGCCGGGGGACTCAGAAGTCCCAGTCGTCGTCTTCCGTGGCCTCGGCCTTGCCGATGACGTACGAGGAGCCCGACCCCGAGAAGAAGTCGTGGTTCTCGTCCGCGTTCGGGGAGAGCGCCGACAGGATCGCGGGGTTCACGTTGGTGACCGTCGAGGGGAACATCGCCTCGTAGCCCAGGTTCATCAGGGCCTTGTTGGCGTTGTAGTGCAGGAACTTCTTGACGTCCTCGGTCAGGCCGACGCCGTCGTAGAGGTCCTGCGTGTACTGCACCTCGTTGTCGTACAGCTCGTACAGCAGCGAGAACGTGTAGTCCTTCAGCTCGTCCTTGCGCGCCTGGTCGAGCGTCTCGAGCCCGCGCTGGAACTTGTAGCCGATGTAGTAGCCGTGCACGGCCTCGTCACGGATGATGAGGCGGATGAGGTCGGCGGTGTTGGTGAGCTTCGCCCGGCTCGACCAGTGCATCGGCAGGTAGAAGCCCGAGTAGAAGAGAAAGCTCTCCAGCAGGGTCGAGGCGACCTTCCGCTTGAGCGGGTCGTCGCCGCGGTAGTAGTCCGTGACGATCTGCGCCTTCTTCTGCAGGTTCGGGTTCTCCACCGACCAGCGGAACGCCTCATCGATCTCCTTCGTCGAGCACAGCGTCGAGAAGATCGACGAGTAGCTCTTCGCGTGCACCGACTCCATGAACGCGATGTTCGTGTAGACGGCCTCCTCGTGCGGCGTGATCGCATCGGGGATGAGCGACACGGCGCCCACGGTGCCCTGGATGGTGTCGAGCAGCGTCAGGCCGGTGAACACCCGCATCGTGAGCGTCTGCTCGTCGGGGGTGAGCGTGTTCCACGACTGGATGTCGTTCGACAGCGGCACCTTCTCGGGCAGCCAGAAGTTGTTCACCAGGCGGTTCCAGACCTCGAGGTCCTTGTCGTCCTGGATGCGGTTCCAGTTGATCGCCTGCACGCTGTCGACCAGCTTGAGGGGTTCGTGCGGAGTCATTTCTCGTTGTTCCTTGGGGTGCGGAGGCCGGTCAGAGCATGCAGGAGACGCACTCGGTCATGTCGGTGCCCTCGAGCGCCAGCTGACGCAGGCGGATGTAGTAGATCGTCTTGATGCCCTTGCGCCACGCGTAGATCTGCGCCTTGTTGATGTCACGCGTGGTGGCGGTGTCCTTGAAGAACAGCGTCAGCGACAGACCCTGGTCGACGTGCTGCGTGGCCGCGGCGTACGTGTCGATGACCTTCTCGTAGCCGATCTCGTACGCGTCCTGGTAGTACTCCAGGTTGTCGTTCGTCATGAACGCCGCCGGGTAGTACACGCGACCGAGCTTGCCCTCCTTGCGGATCTCGATCTTCGACGCGATCGGGTGGATCGACGACGTGGAGTTGTTGATGTAGGAGATCGAGCCCGTGGGCGGCACGGCCTGCAGGTTCTGGTTGTAGATACCGTGCTCCTGGATCGACGCCTTCAGCGCGGCCCAGTCCTCCTGCGTCGGGATGTGCTTGCCGGCGAAGAGCTCCTTGACCTTCTCGGTCTCGGGAACCCACGCGCGCTCGATGTACTTGTCGAAGAACTCCCCCGACGCGTAGGTCGAGTCCGCGAACCCGTCGAACGTGGTTCCGCGCTCGATGGCGAGGTTGTTCGAGGCGCGCAGCGCGTGGAACAGCACCGTGTAGAAGTAGATGTTCGTGAAGTCGATGCCCTCCTCCGAACCGTAGAACACGTGCTCGCGGGCGAGGTACCCGTGCAGGTTCATCTGGCCGAGGCCGATCGCGTGGGAGCGGTCGTTGCCGTCTTCGATCGAGCGCACCGAGCCGATGTGACTCTGGTCGCTGACCGCGGTGAGCGCGCGGATCGCGGTCTCGACCGTCTGGCCGAGGTCGTCGGCGTCCATCGACAGCGCGATGTTCATCGAGCCGAGGTTGCACGAGATGTCCTTGCCGATGCTGTCGTACGACAGGTCGTCGTTGTACGTGGTCGGCGTGTTCACCTGCAGGATCTCGCTGCACAGGTTGGACATGTTGATGCGCCCCTTGATGGGGTTGGCCTTGTTGACCGTGTCCTCGAACATGACGTACGGGTAGCCGGACTCGAACTGGATCTCGGCGACGGTCTGGAAGAACTCGCGGGCGTTGATCTTCGTCTTCTTGATGCGCGGGTCGTCGACCATCTCGCGGTACTTCTCGGTGACCGAGATGTCGCCGAACGGCACGCCGTAGACCTTCTCGACGTCGTACGGCGAGAACAGGTACATGTCCTCGTCGTTCTTGGCGAGCTCGAACGTGATGTCGGGCACGACCACGCCGAGCGACAGCGTCTTGATGCGGATCTTCTCGTCGGCGTTCTCGCGCTTGGTGTCGAGGAACCGCATGATGTCGGGGTGGTGCGCGTTGAGGTACACCGCGCCGGCGCCCTGACGCGCGCCGAGCTGGTTGGCGTAGCTGAAGCTGTCTTCGAGCAGCTTCATGACGGGGATGATGCCGGACGACTGGTTCTCGATCTGCTTGATCGGCGCACCGGCCTCGCGGATGTTCGACAGGAGCAGGGCGACGCCGCCGCCGCGCTTCGAGAGCTGCAGCGCGGAGTTGATGCCGCGGGCGATCGACTCCATGTTGTCTTCGATGCGCAGCAGGAAGCAGCTGACGAGTTCGCCGCGCTGCGCCTTGCCCGCGTTGAGGAACGTGGGGGTGGCCGGCTGGAAGCGACCGGAGATGATCTCCTCGACCAGGTTGACCGCGAGCTTCTCGTCGCCGTCGGCCAGGGCGAGGGCCGTCATCACGACGCGGTCCTCGAAGCGCTCCAGGTAGCGCTTGCCGTCGAACGTCTTGAGCGTGTAGCTCGTGTAGTACTTGAACGCGCCGAGGAACGTCTCGAAGCGGAACTTCTTGGAGTAGGCCAGGTCGTTGAGCTTCTGCACGAAGTCGAACGAGTACTTCTCGATGACCGCACCCTCGTAGTACTCCTTCTCCACGAGGTAGTCCAGGCGCTCACGGAGCGAATGGAAGAAGACGGTGTTCTGGTTCACGTGCTGCAGGAAGTACTCCCGCGCGGCGCGCTTGTCGGCGTCGAACTGGATCTTGCCGTTCGCGTCGTACAGGTTGAGCATCGCGTTGAGGGCGTGATAGTCGAGCCCCTCGTATGCGGGGTTCACCTTGAAGGCCACCGTCTCGGTCACTGAAGTTCCCACCGTCGTTCCAATCCGTCGCTCACGCGATCCACGTCGTCCTGTGTGCCGAAGATCTCGAGCCGATACAAGTGAGGCACGTGGCACTTGCGGCTGATGATGTCGCCGGCGAGGCAGAACGCGTCGCCGAAGTTGGTGTTGCCCGCGGAGATCACTCCGCGGATGTGGCGCCGATTGCGCTCGTCGTTGAGGAACCGGATCACCTGTTTGGGCACCGCGCCCTTCTCGACGCCGCGCCCCGCACCCCCACCGTAGGTGGGGGTGACCAGCACGAAGGGCTCGTCAACGACGAGGTCTTCGTCCGTGCGGTGAAGGGGGATGCGTCGGGCGGGGAACCCGAGTTTCTCGATGAAGCGCGCGGTGTTACCCGACACGCTCGAGAAGTAGACCAGGAGCGGCGCTGCGGTCGCGACGGCGCTCATGGCCGATCACGCCAGGCGGGAGGCGAGCTCGTCGATCTTGTCGGGACGGAAGCCCGACCAGTGGTCCTCGTCGGTGACGACGACCGGCGCCTGCATGTAGCCGAGCGCCTTGACCTGCTCCAGGGCCGTCGGGTCCTCCGACAGGTCGTGGATCTCGTACTCGATGCCCTTGGCGTCGAGGGCGCGGTAGGTGGCGTTGCACTGAACGCAGGAAGGCTTGGTGTAGACCGTGATCGACATCTGATTCCCCTCGAATCTCTGGTTTCTCCGGCAGGCCCCCGCCGGGATCTCAATACTACATATGGGTGCGGACATTCGGAGTGACCACAAGGGGTAGTAGTTACATCCGTGTAGTTTTTCCACCGCTCTCCACTGATACAACACAGGTTCTCCACCGTTTCTTCCACAGGCGGAGGTGCGCTCGCCGCCCTCCCGAACCGCGTGAAATCGCGGCTGGGAAGACGCTGGGAGAGATCCATCCACAGGGGGCACCGTACGCCGGGCCTCGGACATCCGAATGCCTGTGGAATTCGCTCTTCGGCGTGTCGCGGGCGTGTCGCGGCGTGTCGTCCCCGACGCCGTCTCCGCAGCCCCCTCGCGGGCCGGTACCGTTGTCGGGTGGCGGGCTATCGGGATCTCCTTCGCACGCCGGGAGTCGGGCGCATGATCGCCGCCCAGCTCACCGCGCGGTTCCCCAACGGGATGATGTCTTTGGCGATCCTGCTGCACGTCGAACAGCAGACCGGCTCCTACGGATCGGCCGGTCTCGTGCTCGCCGCGACCAGCGTCGGGCAGGCCGTCGCCGGGCCGATCACCAGCCGCTGGATGGGCGCGTGGGGCATGCGTCGCGTGCTCACCCTCACCCTGACGGTGTGCGTGCTCGCCGTGCTCGGCCTGGCCGTCCTCCCGCTCTCGGTGCCGGGATACATGGCGCTCGGCATGGTCGCCGGGCTCTCCACCCCTCCCGTGCAGGCCGCTGTGCGCACGATCTACCCCAAGCTCGTCAACGCCCGTCAGCTCACCCCGCTCTTCTCGCTCGACGCCTCGCTGCAGGAGATCATCTGGGTGCTCGCCCCCGTCGTCATCACCCTGGTCTCCACCCAGATCGGCACGACCGAAGGGCTGCTGCTGGTCGCGATCGTGCTCGTGGGCGGCGGCGCGTGGTTCATCCTCTCCCCCGAGGTGGGGCGCGTGCGCATCCCGCGCAGCCGCAACGCGCTCGGCACGGTCGTGCTCAAGCCCCCCGTGCTGCTGGCCACCGTGATCGGCTTCCTCCTGATCGGCGCCTGCTCGGCCGTGGAGGTCGGCGTCGTCGCGACATTCGAGCACGGCAGCCTCGCGGCGGGCCTCATCCTCGCGGTGTTCTCGGCGGGCAGCCTGGCCGGAGGCCTCGCGTTCGGCCACATCCCGATCGGCCCGTGGGCCATGGCCCGACGGCTCCTCATCGTCACGGTCGGGCTCGCGCTCACCATGGTCATGCTCAACGCCTTCTGGCTCGGGGGCACCCTGATCCTGGCGGGCATCGGCATCGCCCCCGCGCTCGCGGTCCTGTTCGCCATCACGACCGCGAGCGTCAAGTTCAGCGAGACAGCCGAGGCCTTCGGCTGGGCGGGAACCGGGCAGCTGATCGGCGCCGCCGCGGGGTCCGCCGTCGCGGGCTTCCTCGTCGACGTCGGCGACTGGCGCGGCGCCTACCTCGCCGCCACGATCTTCGCCGGCGTCGGCCTCCTGGTCTCCATCGTCTTCGTCCGCGCCTTCCCCGACCTGCGTCACCGCGACGCGAGCCCGCATCCCGACACCGAACCCCTGGCGGTCACCCCCTCATGAGCCTCCCCGTCCCCTCCCCCGCGCCCGAGATCGTCTGCGTCGGCGAGTCGATGGCCCTGATCACCCCCACCGGCGCACCGCTCGCGGACGCCGACACCGCGACCCTCACCCATGCCGGCGCGGAGGCCAACGTGGCCGTCGGCGTCGCGGCGGCTGGGCACCGCGCCGCCGACGGCCACGTTGGC
>NZ_SSDO01000472.1:0-1192 GCF_004794395.1 Microbacterium sp. K41
CCCGCTCCGCGCCGATTTCGAGTTTTCACGGGCCGCGCGCCGGGGACAGCTCATCGAGATCATGGCCAACGAGGCGGGCAAGACCATCGCGGAGGCCGACCCCGAGGTGAGCGAGGCCATCGACTTCGCGCACTACTACGCCGAGCGCGCGAAGGACCTGGAGGCCGTGACGGGCGCGGAGTTCGTGCCGTCGAAGGTCACCGTGGTCACACCGCCCTGGAATTTCCCCGTCGCGATCCCCGCGGGCGGCGTGCTGGCCGGCCTCGCGTCGGGCTCCGGTGTGATCATCAAGCCCGCCAAGCTCACGCAGCGCTGCGGTGCCGTGATGGTGGAGGCGCTGTGGGCCGCTGGTGTGCCGCGCGACCTCCTCGCCCTCGTCGACCTGGCCTCGCGCGACCTCGGCACCCGCCTGGTCGCCAGCCCGCAGGTCGACCGGGTCATCCTCACCGGCGCCTACGAGACCGCGCAGCTGTTCCGCTCGTTCCGGGCCGACCTGCCGCTGCTCGCCGAGACCAGCGGCAAGAACGCGATCATCGTCACGCCCTCCGCCGACCTCGACCTGGCCGCCGCCGACGTCGCCCGCAGCGCCTTCGGCCACGCGGGACAGAAGTGCTCCGCCGCCTCCCTCGCGATCCTCGTGGGCTCGGTCGCGGACTCGAAGCGGTTCGAGCGGCAGCTCGTCGACGCCGTGACCTCGATGCGCGTGGGGCTCCCCGACGACCCCGCCACGCAGATGGGCCCGATCATCGAACCCGCGAACGGCAAGCTGCTCACGGCGCTCACCACGCTCGACAAGGGCGAGCGCTGGCTGGTCGAGCCCCGCAAGCTCGACGACGAGGGGAAGCAGTGGACCCCCGGCGTGAAGACCGGTGTGCGCGAGGGCTCGTACTTCCACCTCACGGAGTTCTTCGGCCCCGTGCTCGGCATCATGCACGCGAAGGACCTCGACGAGGCCATCCGCCTGCAGAACGCCGTGGACTACGGCCTCACCGCCGGCCTGCACTCGCTCGACTCCGCCGAGGTCGCCACCTGGCTCGACCGGGTCGAGGCGGGCAACCTGTACGTGAACCGCGGCATCACCGGCGCGATCGTGCAGCGGCAGCCGTTCGGCGGGTGGAAGCGCTCGGCCGTGGGCGCCGGCGCCAAGGCGGGCGGCCCGAACTACCTGTTCGGTCTCGGCGAGTGGCGGGCG
>NZ_SSDO01000473.1:0-4974 GCF_004794395.1 Microbacterium sp. K41
GCGCGTCGCGATCGCCCGCGCGTCCGGTTCCGCGTCGCGCGGAGTCCGCGCCGGATCCGCAGCGGTGAGCGCTCGCTCGAGCAGGGCGTTGTCAGGCATCACGCGTATCCGTCCCCTCCAGGCCCAGCGCCGCGCGAAGCCGATCCTCCGCCAGACGCAACGTCTTCCGTACCCGTGACTCCGATGCGCGCACCAGCTCCGCGATCTCCCCCACCGTGAGTCCATCCCAATACGTGAGCATGATGATACGCCGTTGGGCCGGGCTGAGGGTACCCACCGCGTGCAGCACCTCACTGCGGCCGACGAGCCCCAGCGGCGCCGGGTCGCCGGACAGCCCGTTGTGCAGCGCATCGAGTGCCCTGAGCCGGGTCGCCCCCCGTCGACCACGGGTGCGCAGACGACGGTCGGCCTCGCGCAGCAGCCACACCCGACCGGGCGGACGACTCGGTCGCAGACGCGACCACGCGGCCAGGAACACCTCCGACACGATCTCGGTGACCTCGTCGTCGTCACCGACCACGCCCTCGATGTGGTGGCGCACCGCCGCCCAGTGCTCGTCGAACACTCGTGTGAAGACCTCGTGCCGCAGCGTGTTCGGGTCCTCGCTGCGGCCGCTCATGACCGCGGGGTCGGCGGTCTGCCCGCCGCCTTCGACGTCGTGCCCCGTCTCATCTCAGAACCCGAGTCGGCCGAGCTGCTTGGGGTCGCGCTGCCACTCCTTCGCGACCTTGACGTGCAGTCCGAGGAACACCCGCGTGCCCAGCAGGTCCTCAATGCCCGTCCTTGCGCGAGCGCCCACGTCGCGCAACCGCGAGCCCTTATGGCCGATGATGATCGCCTTCTGGCTGTCGCGCTCCACCACGATCGACGCGTGCACGTCCGTCAGGTCGCTGTCCTCGCGGGGGGCGATGTCGTCCACGACCACGGCGATCGAGTGCGGGAGCTCATCGCGCACGCCGTCGAGCGCCGCCTCGCGGATGATCTCGGCGATGCGGTCCTCGTTCGACTCGTCCGTCGTGATCCCGGCCGGATACAGCGCGGGTCCCTCCGGCATGAGCTGCAGGATCTCGTCGGCGAGCACATCGAGCTGATCGCGCGTCAGCGCCGAGAGCGGGATGACGGCCGCCCAGTCCTCGCGCAGCGAGTCGACCTCCATGAGGCGCTCCGTGATCTCGTCGCGCCCCGCCGCATCCGTCTTCGTGACGATCGCGATCTTCTGCGCACGCGGGTAGCCGTCGAGCGAGGCGGCGATGCGACGATCGCCCGGTCCGACCTTCTCGGTCGCCGGCACGCAGAACCCGATGACGTCGACGTCGCCCAGCACCTGCTCCACCAGGTCGTTCAAACGCTCGCCCAGGAGGGTGCGCGGCTTGTGGATGCCCGGAGTGTCCACGATCACCAACTGCCCGTCCGGGCGGTTCAGGATGCCGCGGATCGCGCGCCGCGTCGTCTGCGGCTTCTCGCTCGTGATCGCGATCTTGTCGCCCACCAGCGCGTTCGTCAGGGTGGACTTGCCGACGTTCGGCCGACCGACGAAGGTCACGAATCCGCTCCGGGTGTCCTCAGTCATCGCGTCGCTCTCCTTCTTCCTGCACCTCGTCCGCCACCGCGGCCCTCTCGACGAACACCGTCGCGATCCCGCGGCCGCGCCCCCGAGAGGCCCCGCCGGTGAGGACCAGACCGTCCACGACCGCCGTCGCCCCGGGCTGCGGCACCTGTCCGAGCGCCTTGCCGAGCAGACCGCCGATCGAGTCGACGTCCTCATCCTCGAGCTCGAGGCCGAACAGGTCGCCGACGTCTTCCAGCGACAGCCGGGAGCTGACGCGGTAGCGTCCGGCACCGAGATCCACGAACTCCGCGGATACCTGATCGTACTCGTCGGAGATCTCGCCGACGAGCTCCTCGATCAGGTCCTCCAGCGTCACGAGGCCGGAGATCCCGCCGTGCTCGTCGATCACCAGGCACACGTGCACCGCGTCGCGCTTCATCTGCTGCAGCAGCGTCTCGGCGCGCATCGACTCCGGCACGAACGTCGCGGGGCGGGCGATCGGGCGGATCGACGCCGCGCGCCAGGCCAGGTCGTCGCGGTAGGCGAACTGCACCAGATCCTTCAGATACAGCACCCCGACCACGTCGTCGGCCTCGTCGTCCACGACCGGCATGCGCGACACCCCGCGCTGCAGGAACAGCGACATGGCCTCGTCGGTGGTGGCCTCCGCGTCCACGGTGACCATCTCGGTGCGCGGCACCATCACCGCCCGCACGAACTGGTCGGTGAAGTCGAACACCGAGTGGATGAGATCGCGGTCGTCCTCCTCGATGAGGTCGTTCGACGCGGCCTCGTCGACCATGCTCAGCAGCTGGTCCTCGCTCGAGAACGAGCTGCGACCCGTGCCGGGCGTGACCCGGTTGCCGAGCACGACCAGCCCCTGGGCGAGCGGGCCGAGGATGATGCGCAGACCGCGCACGATGCCCGCGCTCCCGCGGATCATGGCCTCGGCGTGCTGGTGGCCGAACGTGCGCGGACTGGCGCCGACGAGCACGAACGTGATGCCCGTCATCAGGATGGCCGCGGCGAGCATCGCCCACCAGATGCTCTCGAACATGATCGTGAACGCCACCGTGACGAGCACGGCCGCGGTGACCTCCGCGAGCACCCGGATGAACGCGACCGCGTTGACGTGCGCGTCGAGGTCGGCGGCGATGCGCTCGAGCGCCTTCGCCCGTCGCCCCTCGGTCGCCAGATCCGCGAGGCCGGCCCGAGACGTGACGCCGTAGGCCGCGTCGATCGCAGCCATGAGGCCGCCGAAGGCCACCAGCAGCACGGCGGCGATCAGCAGCAGGATCTCCGTCATCGGCGGCGGCGCTCGGACACGGCGAAGCCCTGGATCAGCTGCTTCTGGAGTCCGAACATCTCCCGCTCCTCCTCCGGCTCCGCGTGATCGAAGCCGAGCAGGTGCAGCAGACCGTGCGTGGTGAGCAGGATCAGCTCGTCCATCAGCGTGTGGCCGGCCGCCTGCGCCTGGGTCTCCGCCACCTGCGGGCACAGCACGATGTCGCCCAGCAGGCCGGGAGGCGTCGGGCGGTCCTCGGTGCCGGGGCGCAGCTCGTCCATCGGGAAGCTGAGCACGTCGGTCGGGCCCGGCTCGTCCATCCACTGCACGTGCAGCGCCTCCATGGCGCCCTCGTCGACCAGCACGATCGCCACCTCGGCGTCCGGACTGACGTGCAGCTGCTCCAGGTTGAAGTCGGTGAGCCGCTGCAGCACCGTCTCGTCGACGTCGATCGCCGACTCGTTGTTGATCTCGATCATGAGAGCCCCCGTTTCGGCATCCGGTCGCGTGGTCCTGGTCGCTGCGCCCCGCGGCGCTCGGCCCTGTTGGCGAACTCCGCGGCCTGCTCGCGCTCGAACCGCTGCGCCGTGCGCTTCTCGTCGTACTCGCTGTACGCGTCGACGATGCGCCCCACGAGCGAGTGCCGCACCACGTCGTCGCTGGTCAGCCGGCTGAAGTGGATGTCGTCGATCCCGTCGAGCACCCGCGTCACGAGCCGCAGTCCCGAAGACCCCTGCGGCAGGTCGACCTGGGTGATGTCGCCCGTGACGACCATCTTGGTGCCGAAGCCCAGCCGCGTCAGGAACATCTTCATCTGCTCCGGCGTGGTGTTCTGCGCTTCGTCGAGCACCACGAACGAGTCGTTGAGCGTGCGACCGCGCATGTACGCGAGCGGCGCCACCTCGATCGTCCCCGTGGCCATCAGGCGCGGCACGATCTCCGGGTCCATCATCTCGTTCAGCGCGTCGTACAGCGGGCGCAGGTACGGGTCGATCTTGTCGGTGAGCGTGCCGGGCAGGAACCCCAGCCGCTCCCCCGCCTCCACCGCCGGACGGGTGAGGATGATGCGCGTGACCTCCTTGCGCTGCAGCGCCTGCACGGCCTTCGCCATCGCCAGGTAGGTCTTTCCGGTACCGGCCGGGCCGATGCCGAACACGATCGTGTTCTCCTCGATCGCGTCGACGTACTCCTTCTGTCCGAGCGTCTTCGGGCGGATCACCTTGCCACGGGTCGACAGGATCGCCTCGCCGAGCACCTCGCTCGGGCGCGGACCGCCCTCGGTGCGGAGCATGCGCGCCGAGCTGGACACGTCGCTGGGCGCCAGGTCGTGCCCGGCCTTCGTCATCGCCAGCAGCTCGTCGACGAGGTTCTTCGCCTTCGCGACGGCGTCGCGCTCGCCCGTCAGGGTAATCTCGTTGCCGCGGACGAGCACCTGCACATCGCGGTGCTCGCGTTCCAGCATCCGCAGCAGGCGGTCCTGCGGACCGAGCAGCTGCACCATCGCGACACCGTCCGCGTAGATGCGTTCGGTGACGGTTTCCTGATCGTCAGAAGCCAACGAGCTTGTTCTCCTCGAGATTGCCGAGCACATGGGCGTGCACGTGGAAGACGGACTGGGCGGCGCTCGCGCCGTTGTTGAAGATGAGGCGGTACTCGCCGTTGGCGTGCTCGTCGGCGATGCGCTTCGCTGCCGCGACCATCTCGGCCAGCAGACCCGGGTCACCCGCCGCGAGCTCCGTCACGTCGCGGTACTCCTCGGTCTTCGGGATCACGAGCGCGTGCAGCGGAGCCTGCGGGTTGATGTCGCGGATCACGAACACCCGACCCGCATCGAGCAGGATCTCGCCGGGGATGTCCCCGTTCAGGATGCGCGTGAAGATCGAGGGTTCGCTCATGCGTTCAGCTTACCGGGGCCCCTGCACGCGGCGGCGGTCACCAGCGGCCGAGAGCGACCGACAGCACCGCGATCGCCGCCGGTCCGGCCGTGGACGTGCGCAGAACCGTGTCGCCGAGGAGCACGCGCTCCGCGCCCGCCGCCGTGAGCCGCTCCAGCTCCTCGGCGGAGATGCCGCCCTCGGGCCCCACCACCAGCACGAGGTCGCGGCCGTCGGGCTCCAGGTCGGACAGCCGCCCTGGCGCC
>NZ_SSDO01000474.1:0-52504 GCF_004794395.1 Microbacterium sp. K41
CGCCGACACCGCGGGCACCGGCACCTCGAGCTGCGCCAGCACGACGGCGGCGCCGGAGACCGCGGCGACCGCATCCTCCGTCGACAGCTCCGCGTTCGCGCCGGCCGCGACGATGATGCTGTTGTCGCCGCCCTCCAGCGCCAGCACGTGCGCGACCCCGGTCGGGGCGGTATCCGAGCGGCGCAGGGCCGAGGTGACCCCGGCGTCGACGAGCGTGCGCTCCAGCAGCCCGGCGCCCTCGTCCGTCCCGACCACACCGCAGAACCGCGTCGGCGCGCCGCTGCGGGCCGCGGCGACCGCCTGGTTCAGACCCTTGCCGCCCGCGAAACGGCCGCCGGCGCGGCCCAGCAGTGTCTCGCCGATGCGCGGGGGGCGCGACACCTCGACCACCAGATCGAGGTTCGCGCTCCCCACGACAGCGACGCCGGACAGCTCGTCAGACACGCGCCATCGACCGGCGGTACGTCGAACCCACGTGCGACTCGGCCAGGGCGGGCGTCGGGGTTCCCATCAGCCGCTCGCGCAGCGACTGCGGCTCGTCGGACGGCTCGGCGATCGCGCCGCGCTCCTTCAGGATCGGCAGCACATGCTCGATGAAGTCCTTCGTGGACGCCGGCGGGATGACCGGGGCGAACAGGAAGCCGTCGAGGTCGGCACCGTCGGCGAGCGCGATCATCCGGTCGGCCACCTGCTCCGGGGTGCCGACGAGCGGGCGGGCGCCGACGCCGTGCGCGTGCCAGTCGCCCAGCACGTCGCCCACGGTCTTGTCGGCGAAGCGCGCGACCTGGGTCTGCGACAGCTCCGTGCTCAGCTCCGACATGGGCGTGCTCGGGTCGTACGACGACAGGTCGAGGCCGGTGAACCAGGCGTAGGAGGCGACCGTGACCTCGGGGTTCTGGGCGTCGGCGACCTCGGCGTACGTGCGACGAGCCTCCTCCTCGGTGCTGCCGACGACGGCGGCGAACGCGGACATGATCTTGACCTCGTGCGCGGCGCGGCCGTTCTTCACGGCCTCCTCGCGGATCGCGGTCGCGTGGCCGCGGAGCTGCTCGACCGAGCCGCTGCCGACGAAGATCGCCTCGCCGTGCTTGCCGCCGAACTCGCGGCCGGCCGGAGACGCGCCCGCCTGGAACAGCACCGGGGTGCCCTGCGGCGAGCGCTGCGTGTTGCCGTAGCCGTGCGAGCGGAAGTACGGGCCGTCGTGCGCGATGCGGTGCACCTTGGCCGGGTCGGCGAAGCGGCCGGACTTGTCGCGCTCGAGCGCCCCCTCCTCCCACGCCTGCTCCCACAGCTTGTACACGACCTGCATGAAGTCGTCGGCCATCAGGTAGCGCTCGTCGTGCCCGACCATCGGCACCCCGAAGCCCTGCACGGCGGTGTCGGCGGTGCCGGTCGTGACGACGTTCCAGCCGATGCGCCCGCCGGACAGGATGTCGAGGCTGGCCATGCGCCGCGCGAACGCGTAGGGCGGCTCCAGCAGCGTCGACCCGGTGGCGACGAGTCCGAGGCGCGTGGTCTGCGGAATGAGAGCCGCGAGGAGCACGGCGGGGTCGAGTCGCGGCAGGTCGAGGCCTTCGATCGAGCAGATGTCGGGACGCTCGCCCGCGACGTCGGCCCACCCCCACGCGTCGGCGAGGAACAGGAAATCGAAGCCCGCGTCCTCCGCCATGCGCGCGGTGTCGCGCCAGTAGTCGAGTCGGTCGAAGAGGTAGCGCCCGTTGTCCGGGTGGCGCCAGGTCGCAGTGCCGGAGTCGTTCGCCTGCGCGTTCTCGAAGAGGCCGAGGCGCAGCTGCTTCACGGGGTGATCGGTCATGGCGGGTGCCTTCCTTGTGGGTGGGTGGTGTCGTCGTGGGGTGTCCGGGCACGCCGGGGGAACCCCGGGGGCGGGGGCGCACCCCCGGGGCGGGTGGGGCCGGGTCAGCCCTTGGCGGTGACCTCGCCGTCGCTCCACCACAGGACGCGCTTGCGCACGACCGCGAGGAGCACGATCAGGAGCACGCCGAGCAGGCAGAGCAGCGCGATGCTGGCCCAGGTGACGGGGAGGTTCGCCTGTGCGGCGGAGGTGGTGACGAGCGAGCCGAGGCCGGCCTGCTGCCCGGCGGCGACGAACTCCGCGACCGCGGCTCCGACCACGGCCAGCGGCAGGGCGATCCGCAGCCCGGCGAAGACGTAGGGCATGCTGCCCGGGAATCGCAGTTCGCGGAAGATCTCCCACCGCGAGGCGTGCAGGGTCTTGAACACGTCGAGCGCCTTCTGGTCGACGTCGCGGAGTCCGGCGAGCGAGTTGACCAGCATCGGGAAGAACACCACCAGCCCGGTCACGATGAACTTCGGCACCATGCCGAAGCCGAACGCGACGACCAGCGCGGGGGCGATCGCGACGATCGGCGTGACCATCACGATGATCACGAGCGGCATGACGGCCCGTTCGATGATCTGGAACTCGGCCATCACCACCGCCAGCAGGAACCCGGCGAGGATGCCGGCCGAGGCGCCGACCACCACTTCGAGCAGCGTCACCAGGAAGTTCGACCAGTACATGCCCGCGTCGTCGACGAGGCTTCCTCCGATCGCCTCCAGCGTGGGCAGCACATAGGGGTTGGTCCATGCGACGATCTGCCACAGCAGCGCCGCGATCACGAAGGTGATGAGGGTGGGCAGCCACGATCCCCAGCGCAGCCACGACGGGACGCCGCGGCGGGGGGTCTCGCGCAGGCGCGCGGTGGCGAGGGTGGCGGTGGTGTCTCTCATGGTCAGCTCAGACATGGGCCTTCTCCGTCTGCGCGCGCAGCGCACCGCGCACGACTGCTTCCAGGTCGCGGAACTCGTCGGTGGCGTACGCCTCCTCGGTGCGGGGCCGCGGCAGGTTCACGTCGATCACCTCGGCGATGCGCCCGGGGTGGGCGGCCATCACCACGATCCGGTCCGAGAGCATGATGGCCTCGGGCACGGAGTGCGTGACGAACATGACGGCCTTGCGGTTGGACTGCCAGAAGTCCAGCAGGGCGATGCGCTGCAGATCGCGGTTCATCTCGTCGAGGGCCGAGAACGGTTCGTCCATCAGCATGATCGCCGGGTCGAACACGAAGGCCCTGGCGATCGCGGCGCGCTGCTGCATGCCGCCGGACAGCTGCCCGGGGTACTTCTTCAGGGCATGCCCGAGGCCGAAGGTCGACAGCAGGTCCGCGGGGTCGCGGAGGGCGCGGTCGCCGTTCGCCCCGCGGTTGATCCGCACGGGGAGCTCGACGTTCTCGCGCACGGTCTTCCACGGAAGCAGGGCGGGCGACTGCGGCACGAGGCCGATCTTCTTGTCGCGGGATGCCGCGGTGACGCTCTCGCCGTCGATGGTCACGGTGCCCGAGTCGGCGTCGAGGAGCCCGGCGACGACCTTGAGCAGCGTCGACTTGCCGCAGCCGCTCGGGCCGATCACCGACACGAACTCGCCCATGCCGATCGTGAGGCTCACGTCGTCGAGCACGGTGACCTTGGCTCCGTCGACCCCGAACGACTTCGAGACGTTGCGCACTTCGACGCCGGCGCCCGTGGCCGCGGTCATCACTTCGCCGTCCAGATGAGCTCGTCGCCGTCGTAGAGGTCGGCCACCAGGTCGGGGTCCATCATGTCGGCGATCGCGGGCAGGTTCTTCACGTCGCCGTACTCCTGCACGATCTCGTACTCGGGCTCCCACATGGCCTCGGTCTGCACGCCGGGGTTGCCGCCCGCGCTCTCACGCACCCAGGCCGACTCGACTTCCCACGTGCGGGCGAGCTGGTCGCGCGGGAACGCGGCGCCCTGGCCGTTCTCCTCCGCCAGCTCGGCGAGCATGTCGATGCACTCGTCGGACTCGTCGAGGCAGAACTGCAGTGCCTTGAGGCTCGCGCGCAGGAAGTCGGCGGCGACCTCGCGGTGCTCGTCGAGGAAACGCGAGTTCACCTCCATCACGTTGTAGGTGCCCTCGACGCCGAGGTCGGACGGCAGGAACTCGCTGAACGGGAGGTCCTGCGCCTTGAGGGTCTGCGGCTGGTTGGAGGCGTAGCCGACGATCGCGTCGACCTGCTCGCGCACGACCACGGTGGGGTCGTAGTTGGTCATCTTCACCATCTCGACCTTCGACACGTCGACGCCGGCCTCGTCGAGCATGGCCGAGGCGATGGGCGTGAGGTTGATGAAGTAGCCGAGCGAGCCGCCCTCGAGGTCGGTGAGGTCCTCGAGCTTCTCGTTGCCGAAGATCGAGAACGGCGGGGTCGTGCCGTAGGTCGCGACGGCCGTGAGGTTCTTGCTGTTGGCGGCGGCGAGCATCACGTCGGACGCGGAGCCGAGGGCGGTGAACTGCGCCTGACCGGAGGCGACGAGCTGCTGTCCGTTCGCGCCGGAGGCGTTGATCTCGACATCGAGGCAGAGGTCGTCGAAGTAGCCGAGCTCCTTCGCGAGGAACACGTCGAGCTGCCCGGCGCTGGCGGAGTAGCCGTAGCCGGAGATGTAGGTGATGGTGCCGGCGTCCTGGTTGCGCTGGCAGGCGTCGGATCCGTCTGCGCTCGTGGGGGCGGTATCGCCGCCCGGCGTCTGCGCGGAGCATGCTCCGAGCGTCAGCGTGGCGGCGAGAACGCACGTCAGGGTGGCAGTGGTGCGGAATCGGGTTTCCGCAGAGGAAGTAGCCATGAGGGTCCCTTCTCGGCCGTTCGTCATTGATGGCTCGATGAAAGTAACATAGTCAATCTTGACTAAGCAAGATCAAACTAAGTTCGCCCTGCACGATCGGGCGACGGGCGCACGACTCTCCCGACCGTCGCGTCGTGCACGCGGAACACCGTCGTGCATACGGGGCACGAACGGGCGGAGGTGGGGCCGGGGTCGGGCGGGGTCAGGCAGGGAGGGAGCGGAGCGGCCAGGCGGGCCACCAGCCGTCGTCGAGCCCGCGCAGCAGGGCGGCCGCGCGCTCTCGCGCCTCGGCGGGCATCTCCGGCGCAGGACCGGAGCTGCTCTCCCGCCGCTCGCCGTCCGGCGACCGGATCTCCGTGTACAGCCACGCACGGCGACCCACGGGGTACTTCTCCCGGAAGCCCCCGGCGGCGACCGACAGGACGATCCGCTCCAGTTCGTCCGCCGCGGTCTCGGCGGTCTCGTCGCAGGCATCGCAGATGCACGACGGCACGATCGCGTGGAAGTGGGCACCCGCATCGATGCGGACGGAGGGAACGCCCGGCGTGATCGTGATCTGCGCACCGCGCGCCGGTTCGAGCACGACGTGCTCGGTTCCGCCCTCCCCCCTTTCTCGCCGCACCTCGACCTCGTACTCGCGACGGAGGTGCTCGATGAGCGCGTCGACCACGAGGGACAGCGGTGCGAAGCGCTCCGGGTGGGATTCCCGGGAGTACGACTCCTCCGGCGCGATGCCGTCGGGCCAGCGGTGCCCGTAGGGGGTTCCCTCGCCGCGGTCGTCGTGGAAGGTCAGGATCGGGAGAGCAGGCCGGACATACGCGCGCGCCGGGACGACGACGACCGCGGGAGCCGAATCCTCCGCGGACAGCGCCCTCATCTCCGCATCATCGATGTCGTCCTGCTCCCACGGAGCGAGCATCTGCAGGAACGCATCCCGCTGGCCGGGCTGCTGCACCATCCCCTGCACGAGACCGGCGACCGGGATCGAGAGGGTGTTGGTCCCGATCTCCGGCTCACTCGTCATCCGCCATGTCGCGGCCGGGTGCACGACCGCGATGACGTTCCCCACGAACCGCGCCGCCCCCGCGGCCAGCGTCTCGCTCTCGAGGACCTCAGGATGACCGGCGACGAAGTCCCACGTCGCCCCGAGATCGACGGCGAGCAGCGCGGGGTCGACCTCGTGGCCCCGCGCGAACTCGGCGAAAGGCTCGAAGCCGTCGACGAACCGGACCGGCCCCGGAGCATCCGCCTGCGGGGGCATCCACAGGACCGCGGCGGCACCCGCCTCGGGCATCGGGCCGAGGGGACCGGGGAAGACAGCACTGCTCATCGACCGAGCGTACCGAGCGGGGTCACCGCGGCGCGTGGGCCTCCAGGAACTCGTACACGTCGGTGGTGTCCACGCCGGGGAAGGCGCCGGTGGGAAGGGTCGCCAGCAGCGTGCGCGGGGTCTTCACGTTGGGCCACGACTGTTCGCGCCACCGCTCCTCCAGCTCCGCGGGGGCACGGCGGCAGCACACCTCGACCGAGTGCTTCGAGACGCCGCGGTGCGGGGTGTCGCGGCCCACGAACCACTTCGTGTCGTCGAACCGCACCCCCACGCTCACGGAGTGCAGCCCCTCGCTCGACGCCTCGACCCGGGCCGTGCACCAATAGGTCCCGTTGCCCGTGTCCGTGTACTGGTAGTACGGGTTGAAGCGGTCGTCCTCGTCGAACACGACCCGCGAGGTCCACCGTCGACAGCACAACTGTCCCTCGATCGCGCCCAGCCGATCGGTCGGGAAGTTCACGTCGTCGTTCTCGTACGCCTTGGTGATGGTGCCCGACTCGTGCACCTTGAGGAAGTGCACCGGGATGTCGAGGTGCCGTGTCGCGAGGTTGGTGAAGCGGTGCGCGGCCGTCTCGTACGACACGGAGTAGGCGTCGCGGAGGTCCTCGATCGAAATCGCGCGCCGCTGCTTCGCGTCCTTGAGCGTCGGCACGACGTGAGCCTCCGGGATGAGGAGGGCGCCCGTGAGGTAGTTCGTCTCGACGCGCTGCCGCAGGAACTCGGCGTAGCTGCGCGGCTCGGCGTGCCCGAGGATCCGGCTCGAGAGCGCCTGCAGCACCGCCGTCCGCGCATCACCCTTGGCCGGGACGCTGCTCGACAGGTAGAGCCGTCCGTGGGCGAGATCGGCGACGCTGCGGGTGGTCTGCGGCAGGTCGGGGGCGTAGTGCAGCGTGAAGCCGAGGTAGGCGGCGATCTCCGAGGCCGTCCGCTGCGTGAGGGGTCCGCCCGGGTGCCCCACCGCGGCGAGGATCTCCGACGCCTTGGCCTCCAGGTCGGCGAAGTGGTTGTCCTGCCTCCGCATCAGGTGCCGCAGCTCCACGTTCGCCCGCCGCGCCTCCTCCGGCGTGGCCGCCCGCTCGTCCCGCAGCCGGTCGATCTCGCCGTGGAGCGCGAGCATCGCCTTCAGCGCGTCGGTCGGCACGGTCTTCGCGATGCGGAACGGATCGATGCCGAGCGCCCGGAACGTCTGGCCCTTCATCGCCCGCTCCAGCGCGACCTCCAGGCTGCTGCGCTCGTCGAGCGGCTCGCCCTCCAGCAGCGCGTCGATCGTGACCCCGAGCGCTCGCGCGATCGCCTGGAGCTGCGAGAGCTTGGGCTCGCGCTTGCCGGTCTCGATCATCGACAGCTGGCTGGGAGCGCGGTCCACCGCCGTCGCGAGCTCTTCGAGGGTCATCCCCTGAGCGGTGCGCAGCTGACGGATCCGTCGCCCGATCGTGAGGGCGTCGGTGTCTTCTGCGGCCTCGGTGCTGGTCATGGCGGGGATTCTGTCACGAAAACAGAAAGAAGGGCAAATTTCTCCTTCGATCGGCCGAGAAGAGCGCCGAAGTTCACACAGAGTGGAACCACGCCACCGGCACCGACGCCGGTTCCATCCGAGGAGACACCATGACGAACACCGCATCGAACCCCACCCCGCGCCCCGCCGGCCTGCGCGCCGGCGACCAGGTTCAGACGGCAGCGGAGCTCCAGGAGATCTGGGACACCGACCCTCGCTGGGACGGCGTCGAGCGCACCTACTCCGCCGACGACGTCATCCGCATCCGCGGCTCGGTCCGCGAGGACGCCACCCTCGCGCACCGCGGCGCCGAGAACCTGTGGAACCTCCTGCACACCGAGGACTACGTCCGCGCGCTCGGCGCCTACACCGGCGGGCAGGCCGTGCAGCAGGTGCGGGCCGGGCTCAAGGCCATCTACCTCTCCGGGTGGCAGGTCGCCGCCGACGGCAACCTCGCCGGGCAGACCTACCCCGACCAGTCGCTCTACCCCGCCAACTCGGTGCCCGCCGTGGTCCGCCGCATCAACAACGCGCTGCTCCGGCAGGACCAGCTCGAGCACGCCGAGGGCGAGATCACGCAGGACTGGCTCGCCCCGATCGTCGCCGACGCGGAGGCCGGATTCGGTGGGCCTCTCAACGCCTACGAGCTCGCGCAGTCGCTCATCCAGGCCGGCGCCGCCGCGATCCACTGGGAGGACCAGCTCGCGAGCGAGAAGAAGTGCGGTCACCTGGGCGGCAAGGTGCTCGTCCCCACGCAGCAGCACATCCGCACGCTGAACGCGGCGCGACTCGCGGCCGACGTCGCCGGGGTGCCGACCGTGATCATCGCCCGCACCGACGCCCTGGCCGCCGACCTGCTCACGAGCGACGTCGACGAGCGCGACCGGGAGTTCACCACCGGCGAGCGCACGACCGAGGGGTTCTACCGCATCCGTCCCGGCATCGAATCGGTCATCAGCCGTGGGCTCGCCTTCGCGCCCTACGCCGACCTGCTGTGGGTCGAGACCGGTGAGCCCGACATCGAGCTCGCCCGGGAGTTCGCCGCGGCGATCCACGCCGAGTTCCCCGGCAAGCTCCTGGCCTACAACTGCTCCCCGAGCTTCAACTGGAAGCGCCACCTGTCGGACGCCGAGATCGCGACGTTCCAGCAGGAGCTGGCCGACCTGGGCTACAAGTTCCAGTTCATCACGCTGGCGGGCTTCCACGCCCTGAACCACTCCATGTTCGACCTCGCCCGCGGCTACGCCGAGCGCGCCATGAGCGCCTACGTCGAGCTGCAGGAGGCCGAGTTCGCCGCCGAGGCCGACGGCTACACCGCCACCAAGCACCAGCGCGAGGCGGGCACCGGCTACTTCGACGTGATCTCCACCGCGCTCAACCCCGACAGCGCGACCCTGGCCCTCGCCGGCTCCACCGAGGCCGCCCAGTTCCACTGATCCCCACCTCTGCAAAGGATCCGCATCATGACCACTCCCACCGCTCCCCCGACCACCGCCCCGATCCCGACGACCCGGCAGGGACCTGCGATCGAGGTCACCGGACCGATCCGCGACCGCTACGACGAGATCCTCACCCCCGCGGCGATCGCCTTCCTCACCGAGCTGCACCACCGCTTCGCCTCTCGCCGCCACGACCGCCTGGCCGACCGCCTGCGCCGCCGCTTCGAGATCGGCAACGGCCACGACCCGCGCTTCCGCGACGACACCGCGCACATCCGCGCCGACGCCGACTGGCGCGTCGCGGGTGCCGGGCCCGGGCTGGAGGACCGCCGCGTCGAGATCACCGGGCCCACCGACCCGAAGATGACCATCAACGCCCTCAACTCTGGCGCCCGCGTCTGGCTCGCCGACCAGGAGGACGCCACGAGCCCCACCTGGAAGAACGTGATCGAGGGGCAGCTGTCGCTGCGCGACGCCATCCGCGGCGAGCTGTCCTTCACCTCCCCCGAGGGCAAGGAGTACCGCGTCACCGCCGAGCGCACGCCCACGATCGTGATGCGCCCGCGCGGCTGGCACCTGCCCGAGAAGCACATCGGGTTCATCGACCGCGCCGGCCGCCGCACCTCGGCCTCCGGCTCGCTGGTCGACTTCGGCCTCTACTTCCTGCACAACGCGCAGGCGCTGATCGACGGCGGCCGCGGGCCGTACTTCTACCTCGCCAAGCTCGAGTCCAGCGAGGAGGCGAAGCTGTGGGACGACGTGTTCTCCTTCAGTGAGGAGTACGTCGGGATCCCGCACGGCACCATCCGCGCGACCGTGCTGATCGAGACGCTGCCCGCCGCGTTCGAGATGGACGAGATCCTGTACGAGCTGCGCGACCATTGCGCGGGCCTCAACGCCGGTCGCTGGGACTACATCTTCTCCATCATCAAGAACTACCGCGGGCGCGGAGCCCGGTTCGTGTTGCCGGACCGCAGCGAGGTGACGATGACGGTCCCGTTCATGCGGGCGTACACCGAGCTGCTGGTGCAGACGTGCCACAAGCGCGGGGCCTTCGCGATCGGCGGCATGAGCGCCTTCATCCCCAACCGCCGCGATCCCGAGGTCACGGCGCGCGCGGTGGAGAAGGTGTCGGCCGACAAGAAGCGCGAGGCCGGCGACGGCTTCGACGGCACCTGGGTCGCCCACCCCGACCTCATCCCCACGGCGCAGGCCGAGTTCGACGCGGTGCTCGGCGACCGTCCGAACCAGGTCGACCGGCAGCGCCCCGAGGTGCACGTCACTCCCGAGGACCTGCTCGACCTGCACATCGGGCGGCCGATCACCGCACAGGGCGTGCGCGACAACGTGTCGGTCGCGATCCGCTACCTGGAGGCGTGGCTGCGCGGGCTCGGAGCGGTGGCGATCGACAACCTCATGGAAGACGCGGCGACCGCCGAGATCAGCCGGTCGCAGGTGTGGCAGTGGATCCACCAGGACCGCACGACGCAGGACGGCACCCCGATCACGGCCGAGTACGTGAAGGGGCTGATCGCGGAGGTGCTGGACGGGGTGGACCGCCGCGACGGGGACCGCTTCGACGACGCGGCCGAGGTCTTCCGCGAGGTCGCCCTGCAGGAGGAGTTCCCCGCGTTCCTCACCCTCGGCGCGTACAGCCGCTTCCTGATCGACGAGGACTGAGCGCGGGACACGGGTGCCGCGGGTCGAGAGGCCCGCGGCACCGGTGCGTCCGCCGCGGCCCCGGGCGTCCGGTGCGGGCGTAGCCTGGACCCATGAGCGACGTGTGGACCGGCATCGCCGAGGAGTTCCTGCACCTGTATCCGCGCGGCCGCCGGCTGTTCGCGGTCGCGGGAGCCGATACCGAGCGGTCGCGCCTCGCCGCCGATGCGCTCGCCACCGCGCTCACCGCCGCGGACCAGACGGTGGAGCGCGTGCACCTCACCGCGGTGGACGAGACGGCGCTGCGTGCCCTCATCATCACACCGTTCCGCACCGGCAGTGCGGACGGCACCATCCTGCTCGTCTCCGGTCCGGCCGCGGTGGTGTCGCCCACGGCGCGTGGCCTGTGGAACTCCGTGCTCTGGCAGCTCGCCGGGGAGGAGCCGCCGCACACGGCCGCGAACGCCCTGGTCGACCTCACGGATCCCGCGCACCCCGCCCGCCGCTTCGCGGACTACTGCGCGGTGCCGTCGTCCTTCGAGACCTGAGTCCCCGGTTCGTACGGCGGGGATCAGACTTCGCCGGGTTCCGCGTCGAGGCGTCACACCGTTCGAGGCACTCGTGCTGGGCTACGGCAACCTCGACGACGCACTGGTGGAGGAGGCCGCAGCACGGCTCGCCCTGGTCCTCCGCTCCGTGCGCTCCTGACCCCCGATCAGTGGAACGGCGCGGCCACGGAGTTGCGGTGGTAGTCGAACACGATGCTCGTGCGGGTCGAGGCGACGCTGCTCTGCGCCGACAGGTGCTCCAGGACGAACTCGCGCATCTCCGACGAGTCCGCGACCGCGATGTGCAGCAGGAAGTCGTCGTCGCCGCCCAGGAAGAACACCTGGATCACCTGCGGCAGGGCGCGCACCCGGTCGGCGAACTCCATGATGCTCTCGCGCCGGGCGCTCGGGCGCAGGCTCACGCCGATGATCGCCTGGAGTCCCGCGCCCAGCTGCCGCTCGTCGACGCTGGCGTGGAAGCCGGTGATCACGCCGCGGTCGACGAGGGCGCGCAACCGGGCGTGCGCGGTGGAGGGCGCGACGCCGAGGCGCGCCGCGAGCTCGGCGTTGGTCATGCGGCCGTCGACGGTGAGCAGCTGCACGATGCGGGCATCGGTCTGGTCGAGCGCCGGTGCCCGAACGCTGTTCGGCTCGGGGGCGGAAGACGTGGTGGCCATACGAAGCATTATTCAGGATTCTCGCGATGGCCGAATTGCCTTCATCAAATCTGTCCCTTCCTCGACGTTTCTGCGATTCTGGTCTGCGCCTACGCACCCCGAGACCAGGAGGATCGATGAAGATCGGCGTCCCGACCGAGATCAAGAACAACGAGAACCGCGTCGCCCTCACTCCCGCGGGCGCGGATCGCCTGGTGCACGAGGGCCACCGCGTGCTCGTGCAGTCGGGGGCCGGCATCGGCTCCAGCATCGCCGACGACGACTACCGCGCGGCGGGCGCCGAGATCGTCGACTCCGCCGAAGAGGCCTGGGGCGAGGCCGACCTGCTCATCAAGGTCAAGGAACCCGTCGCCGCGGAGTACGGCTTCCTGCGCGACGATCTCACCCTGTTCACCTACCTGCACCTGGCCGCCGACCGCCCGCTCACCGACGCCCTCGTGGCCGCGGGGACCACGGCCGTCGCGTACGAGACGGTGCAGCTGCCCGACCGATCGCTTCCCCTCCTCGTCCCCATGAGCGAGATCGCCGGACGCCTCTCGGTCACCATGGGCTCGTACTCGCTGCTGCGGTCGCAGGGCGGCCGCGGCATGCTGCTGGGCGGGATCGCCGGGACACCGCGCGCCAAGACGGTCGTCATCGGCGGCGGCGTGGCCGGAGAGCACGCGGCAGCCAACGCGCTCGGCCTCGGCTCGAAGGTCACGGTGGTCGACATCTCCCTGCCGCGCCTGCGCGAGCTCGAGCACCGGTACGGCGGCGCGCTCGAGACCCGCGCGTCGAGCCGCTACGACATCGCCGAGGAGCTCGCCACGGCCGACCTCGTGATCGGCTCGGTGCTGATCCCCGGGGCGGCCGCGCCGAAGCTCGTGACCGACGACATGGTCGCCGGGATGAAGAAGGGCTCGGTGCTGGTCGACATCGCGATCGACCAGGGCGGCTGCTTCGAGGGCTCGCGGCCCACCACGCACGACGACCCCACCTTCGCGGTGCACGACTCCATCTACTACTGCGTCGCGAACATGCCGGGAGCGGTTCCCACGACGGCGACCCGCTCCCTCACCAACGCCACGCTGCCCTACGTGTCCGCGATCGCGGGCAAGGGCTGGGAGCGCGCGGCCGCCGAGGACGCGGCGCTGGCGAAGGGGCTCAACGTCCAGGGCGGACGCATCACGCTCGAGGCCGTCGCCCGCGCCCACGGCCTCGCGGACTGACCTTCCCGACCCGAAAGAACCGCGGATCTTGGCCGGTCTCCACATGTCGACCGCCGTGGCGACGCGAGTACGCTCGTAACCGTGACCGAACGCGCTCCTCTCTCCCGCAAACTGTCCGCCATCGCCGAGTCCGCGACGCTCAAGGTCGATGCCAAGGCGAAGGCCCTCAAGGCCGAGGGCAAGCCCGTCATCTCGTATGCGGCGGGCGAGCCCGACTTCGCGACGCCGCAGTTCATCGTCGACGCCGCCGCCGAGGCCCTCGCCGACCCGGCCAGCTACCGCTACACCCCGGCCCCCGGACTGCCCGCACTGCGCGAGGCCATCGCCGCCAAGACGCTCCGCGACTCGGGACTCGAGGTGTCGCCCAGCCAGGTCATCGTCACCAACGGTGGCAAGCAGTCGGTGTACCAGGCCTTCCAGGCCGTCGTGAACCCGGGCGACGAGGTGCTGCTGCCCGCCCCGTACTGGACCACGTACCCCGAGGCCATCCGACTCGCTGACGGCACGCCGGTCGAGGTGTTCGCGGGCGCCGACCAGGAGTACAAGGTCACGGTCGAGCAGCTGGAGGCGGCGCGCACCGAGCGCACCACCGTGCTCGTGTTCGTGTCGCCGTCGAACCCCACCGGCTCGGTGTACACGGCCGAGGAGACGAAGGCCATCGGCGAGTGGGCCGTCGAGCACGGCATCTGGATCATCAGCGACGAGATCTACCAGAACCTCACCTACGAGGGCGTGAAGGCCACGTCGATCGTGGAGGCCGTGCCCGAGGCCGCGAACCAGACGATCCTCGTCAACGGCGTCGCCAAGACGTACGCCATGACCGGGTGGCGGGTCGGCTGGATGGTGGGCCCGGCCGACGCGATCAAGATCGCCGGCAACCTGCAGTCGCACCTCACCAGCAACGTGAACAACGTGGCGCAGAAGGCGGCGATCGCGGCGCTCAACGGCCCGCAGACCGAGGCCGAGCAGTTCCGCGAGGCGTTCGACCGGCGTCGTCGCCTCATCGTGTCGGAGCTGTCGAAGATCGACGGCCTCGTGGTGCCCAACCCGCTCGGCGCGTTCTACGTGTACCCCGATGTGCAGGGCCTGCTCGGTCGCACGTGGGGCGGGGTGACCCCGACCACGTCGCTGGAGCTCGCCGACCTCATCCTCGACCAGGCCGAGGTCGCCGTGGTGCCCGGCGAGGCGTTCGGCCCGTCCGGCTACATCCGCATGTCGTACGCGCTCGGCGACGAGCAGCTCCTCGAGGGCGTGCAGCGCCTGCAGCGACTGTTCTCCTGACCGACACCCCGAGACCCGCCCCGCCGCCCCCGGCCGGGCGGGTCTCGTCGTCTGTCCCGGTGCTGCGGGCGGGTCAGTCCTCGGGGTGGAAGCCGATGAGCCAACGGATGCCGTAGCGGTCGACGAGCGTTCCGTCGTGGTCGCCCCACGGCCGCCGCTGCAGCGCATCGATCACGCGCCCGCCGGCGGCGAGCTCACCGAACCAGCGCGTCAGGGTCGCCGCATCCGCCGTTCCGAGGAGCGACAGGAACATGCCGCTCATCTGCACCGCGTCGTCGTCGGCGCCCGCATCCGCTCCGGCGAGCTCGACCGGGCCGCCGCTGAGCTGCCCGTGCGCGACGGCGTCACCAGGACCGTCGTGGCGACCGGCCTGCGCGTAGTCCATCAGCTGCAACTCACCCCCGAACACGTCGCGGTAGTGGCCGAGAGCTTCGGCGGCGGTGCCGGGGAACAGCAGGTACGGGATCAGTCCACTCATGCGGCGAGTGTACGACGCGGGTCGGACGCCCTAGAGGTCGACGCCGAGCAGCACCGGCTCCGGCTGCAGCACCAGCCCGAACTCGGCGTGCACGCGGCTCTGGATGAACCGCGCCAGCTCCGCGACCTCCGCCGCGGTCGCCCCACCGCGGTTGGTGAGGGCGAGGGCGTGCTTGGTGGAGACCGAGGCGCGCGACCGCGGGAGCTTGAAGCCCTTGCGGATACCCGCATGTTCGATCAGCCAGGCCGCGCTCACCTTCACGTCGGGCGCCTCGGCCCTGGTCGGCGGCACGTACCCGTCGTACGACGCGAGCGGGATGACCGTCACGGCGTCGAGGTCGGGGGCCACCGGCCAGCGCGGGCACTCCGGGGGCAGCGTGCGCGCCTGCGCAGCCGTCACGATCGCGTTCTGGAAGAAGGAGCCGACGCCGTGCGTGTCGGGGTCGTGCTCGTCGAGCAGCATGCCCTTCGACCCGCGGGTCGCCAGGATGCGCTCCCGCACCCAGGTCAGCGGCACCGGCGCGTCGTCGGTCAGCCCGAGCGCGCGACGCAGCTGCTCACCGCGCACCACCCGCTCCCCCGCGACCAGCAGGTCGACCGTCACCGACAGGATCACGGCGCGGCGCTGCGGCTCGCTGCCGTGGTGATGCTTGAGCACCGAGGTGCGGAAGCCCAGCCCGAGCTCCGCCGCGGGCACGGTCGAGATCTCACCCGTGGACTCGTCGATCAGCTCGACCTCGACCAGCGTCTCCTGGATCTCCTGGCCGTAGGCGCCGATGTTCTGCACGGGAGACGCACCGACGGTCCCCGGGATGCCGCTCATTGCCTCTAGGCCCGCGTACCCGTGCTCGACCGCGTAGGCGACGAGGTCATCCCAGCCGTGGCCCGCCTGCACGCGCAGCCGGATACGACCCGCATGCGGCGAGTGGAGCTCCTCGATCCCGGTCGTGCGGACGCGGATGACGGTGCCGTCGAACGGTTCGTCTCCCACGAAGAGGTTGGAGCCGCCGCCCAGCACCAGCCACGGGTCGCCCCGCTCCCAGGTCTCGCGGAGCGCCTCGACGAGACCCTCGGTCGTGGTGGCGTCGAACATGCGCTCGGGGGCGCCGCCGGTGCGCAGCGTCGTGAGCTCGGCCAGCCGCAGGGGTTCGACCTCTCTCATCGGACGGCGACGCGCAGCTGCGCCTTGACGAGCACGCTCGTGTCGTCGAACGTGACCTTCAGGTCGATCCGCGCGGTGTCGTCGTCGACCGCGCCGACCGTCGCCGCCACATGGATGTCGGCACCGTCCACCGGGTCGACCACGACGGGCTTGGTGAAGCGCACGCCGTAGTCGACGATGCGGGTGGCGGGGTCGAGGGCGGCCACGACCACCGACGAGGCGATGCCCATCGTGAGCATGCCGTGCGCGAGCACGCCGGGGAGCCCGACCGATGCGGCCACGTCGTCGCGGTAGTGGATGGGGTTGAAGTCTCCGGAGGCACCGGCGTAGCGCACCAGGGACTCGCGGGTGAGGTGCACGGTGCGCTCGGCGACCACGTCTCCGACGGTGAAGCCCATCAGGCGTCCTCTCCCTCTTCCGCGCCGACGAGCAGCACGGTGGTGGCGGTGACCACGTGCGCACCCTCGTCATCGACGATCTCGGTCTCGCTCGTGATCATGGCGTTGCCGCCCATCATGCGGATGCCGGTGACCCGCAGCTGTGCGGTGAGCTCGTCGCCCGCCACGATCGGCCGCGAGTAGCGGAACCGCTGCTCCGCGTGGACCGTGCGCGACAGCTCGATCCCGGCGTTCTCGTCGCCCAGCAGCTGCTGGAGCGTGAGGTCCTGGATCACCATCGCGAAGGTCGGCGGGGCGACCACGTCGGCGTAGCCGGCTGCGCGGGCCGCCTCGACGTCGGTGTGCTGCGGGGCGTCGGCGAAGACGGCGCGCGCGAACTCGCGCACCTTCTCCCTGCCGACCAGATAGGGGGCGGTCGGCGGGAACTCCCGGCCGATCAGATCTTGGTTGACTGCCACCCCTCGATCCTACCGAGGGGGTGGACACCGGACGCCCTCGCGACCGTCAGTCCTTCGATCGCGCCACCATGTTCAACGTCATCCGGCTGGGGACGACCTTCACCCGGGAGGTGTGCACGATCTCGCCGGAGCGGTCGAGAGCACGCTTGCGGATGACGATGAGCGGATCGTGCTCGGGGCGCGCGAGCCACTCCGCTGTCTGCGCGTTCGTGAACCCCACGTCGATCTCGCGGTACATCTCCGAGAACTCCACGCCGTAGACGTCGCGGAGCACCTGGTAGGTGGAGGTGTCGTCGCGGATGTGCCGGTCGAATTCGGGGAAGCGGGTGAGGGAGTACCGGCTGTCGTCGATGGACAGCGGGATGTCGTCGAGGGCGAAGACGCGCACGAGACGGAACACCGGGTCACCCACCTGCACGCCGAGACGGCGCGCGCGCTTCTCGTCGGCGGGGACGGTCTCGGCGCGCATGATGCGACGGGACTTGACGCCGTCGGCGACGACCGTGTCGGCGAATCCGCCCAGCGTCATGGCTCCGATCACTTCGCGGCGCGGCGCCACGAACGTGCCGCGGCCCTGCTGCCGTCGCACGATGCCGAGGCTCTCCAGATCGGCGACCGCGCGACGCACCGTGATGCGACTGACGCCGAAGCGTTCGCACAGCTCCGGCTCGGACGGCAACCGCTCCCCTTCGCCGTAGGTGCCCGCGTCGATCTCGCGCAGGAGCAGCCCGCGGACCTGCTCGTGCAGCGGCGTCGAGCCCACCCCCGGCGACAGCTGAGTCACGTCGAAGCCCTCCTCTCCGGCGCCGGATAGTGGCGCAGCATCTGCGCTCGCGCGTCGTCCCCGGCATGCACAGGGTATCCGAAGGCACCGCGCAGGGTGCAGGCGAGCGCCCCGCTCGTCGCGGCGACGTCGAGGCAGTCGCCGAGGTCGGCGCCGGCGGCCCGCGCCGCGAGGAACCCGGTGAGGAACGCGTCGCCCGCGCCGAGGGCGTCGACCGCGGTGACCGGGCGGATGCCGGTGCGATGCACGGACTGCGCGTCGAAGGCGAGGGATCCGCGGGCGCCCAGGGTGACCACGGCCGACCCGATGCCGCAGCGCACGGCGTAGCGGCCCAGTTCCTCGACCTCGGCATCGGAGAGTCCGCCCCCGGAGAAGAAGCCGACGTCGACGTGCGGTGCCGTGCTGCGGATCACCTCGGGTGACGCGTCGTCGGAGTAGTCGAACGACACCCGCGTCCCGCGCTCGGCGATGGCGGGCAGCTCCGGCTCCAGCGACGAGTACACCGACGTGTGCACGCGGGCGAAGCGGGCGAGATACTCGTGGTCGACCTCGCTCAGCCGCAGCCGCAGCTCGGATTGCACCCCGCCGCGGTTGGAGGCCACGAAGCGCCGGTCGCCGTCGTCGTCGAGGGCGACGAACGCCATCCCGTTGGCGCCGTGCACACGACGGACCCGGGTGGCGTCGACGCCGATCTCGTCGAGCACGCCGCGCACGTGGTCGGCGAACCGGTCGTCGCCCATGATGCCCACGAACGCGGCGCTCCCCCCGAAGAACAGCCGGCTGTAGGCGGCTACGTTCAGGGCGTTGCCCCCGGGATAGGCGAGGTCCTCGTGCAGGTAGCAGTCGAGAACGTTGTCACCCACGCCGACGAGCGAGGGCGGGGGCACCGCGGCGAGCGCGGTGCGGAGGTCATCCGCGTCCATGGTCATCCCTTCACGCTCCCCGCCGCGACGCCCGCCACGAAGTAGCGCTGCAGTGCGAGGAACAGCACCACGATCGGGAGGGCGGCGATCGTCAGTCCTGCCAGCAGCACCCCCCATTCGGTCGACAGCGAGTCCCGGAACGACATCAGTCCGGCGGGAATGGTGCGCAGCGCATCGGCGTCGATGTAGACGATCGCGAAGAGGAACTCGTTCCAGGCGAAGTAGCCCGTCAGCACGGCGGCCGTGGTGAGCACCGAGGCGCTCAGCGGCAGGTAGACGTGGCGGAAGACGCCGAACGAGCGGCAGCCGTCGATGGTCGCGGCGTCCTCCAGCTCGCGCGGGATCCCGAGGAACACCGACCGGATGAGGAGGATCGCCATCGGCAGCCGGAACGCCACGTAGGGCAGGATCATCGCCCAGGAGGTGTTCAGCAGGCCCATCGCGTCCAGCAGCCGGTACAGCGGGATCAGGCTCACCTGCGGTGCGACGACCAGGCCGCCCATGGCGACGATCAGCACGATGTTCGCGATCCGGCTCGACAGTCGCACCATGCCGTACGCGCACAGTGCCGCGATCGCCACCGTGGCCACCGTGGAGACGATCGTGACGACGACCGAGTTCACGAAGTAGTCGGAGATGCCGCGGTCCCAGGCGGCCGCGTAGTTCTGCACGAGCCAGACCGACGGCAGTCCCCAGGGGTCGGTGAAGATCTCGGACGACGACTTGAACGACGAGATGACCATCCACAGCAGCGGGTAGGCGATCACGACGGCGTAGATCACGAGGACGAGGTGGACGGGGACCTGGCGGAGACGTTCCGCCGGACGGAGCCGGGTGCCGCTCATCTCAGTCCCTCCCGCTTCGGAACGACACCATCTGCACGACCGACAGCACGAGGGTGATCACGAAGATCAGGCTGGCGATGGCCGAGGCGTAGCCCATCTGGTTCTGGAAGAAGCCCTGGTTGTACATGTAGGTCGCCAGCACCTGGGTGGTGTTGCCCGGGCCTCCCTTGGTGAGGATGTAGGGCTCGTTGAAGACCGTGAAGGCCCCAGAGACGGTGAGGATCATGGCGACGAAGATCATCTCCTTGGCCTGCGGCACGGTGATGCTGAAGAACTGGCGGATGCGGCCGGCGCCGTCGAGCGAAGCCGCCTCGTAGTACTCCTCGGGGATCTGCTGCAGCGCCACGACGTAGAGCATGCAGACGTAGCCGATGCTCTGCCACTGCGAGACGCCGATGACCGCCCCCATGGCCGTGTCGACGTCGGCGAGCCACGCGGTCTGCAGGCCGCCGAGCCCGACGGCTTCCAGCAGGGCGTTGAGCAGTCCGCCACGGGCGTTGTAGACGAACGTGAACAGCAGCGCGATCACCGTCATGGAGATGACGGCGGGGAGGAAGTAGACGCTCCGCAGGAACGCGCCCATGCGCGGTCCCAGCAGCCGGGTGAGCCAGGCCGCGATCACGAGAGCGCCCAGCACCTGGCACACGATCGACACGACCGCGTACAGGATGTTGTTGCCCAGAGCGGTCGCGATCACGGGGTCCGACAGCAGGCGGGCGAAGTTGTCGAGGCCGACGAAGCGCATCTCACCGGCGCCGGCGCTGAAGGAGAAGAAGCCGAAGGCCGCGTTGGCGACCAGCGGGTAGTACACGAACACCCCGATCAGGATGATCGCGGGAAGCACGTAGAGCAGGTTCGACCAGGCTCGGGATCGTGTTCTCATCACGGTGTCTCTTCCGAAGTGGGAGGGGCCGCCGACGGCGGGCGACGGCGGCCCCGAGGCGGATCAGGAGGCGTCGCGCACCCGCGTCGCCGCCTCCTGCACGGCGGCCATGACACCCTCCGGGGTCTGCTGGCCGCTGAGCATCAGCTGCGTCTCGGACAGGTACGCCTGCACGATCTGCGGATCGTAGGCGTTGTCGAGCCAGGTGGTCATCGCCGAGGCGTCGACGATCCCCTGCGCGAGCTCCTGGGAGATCTCGGGCACGTCCGCCTCCTCCACGGCACCCTTCACCGGGCTCAGCTCCCCCGCCCGCTCGGCGTAGGCGATGCCGCTCTGCTTGCTGAGCAGGAACTCCAGGAAGCGCTGCGCCTCCTCCGGGTGCTTCGTGGTCTTCGAGATCGCGAAGCCCTCCGGTGCCCCCGTCAACTCCTCCGGGTCGCCCTTGCCTCCCTCGACGGCCGGGAAGTTGAACGTGCCGTACTCGAACTGCGCGTCGCCGAAGTACCCCACCTCGGCGCTCTGCATGTACATGATGGGCGCCTCCCCCGCGATCCACGCGTTGCGCGCGATCTCGTGCCCGACGGCGGTGAGGTCGTCGTTCATGTACTCCGCCAGCTCCTGGAACCTCTCCAGAGCGGTCACGTACCCGGGGTCGGTGAACTCGCCGGTGGCGGGGTCCTGATCCGCGGCGAAGACCTCCGGGTCGACCACGCGCTGGTTGAGCGTGCCCACGTAGTGCGCGATCGTCCACTGCTCCTGCGCGCCGTACTCGATGGGGGTCATCCCCGCGTCCTGGATCTCCTCCAGCACGTCGATGAACTCGTCCCACGTCGTCGGCGGCTCGAGCCCCAGCTCCTCGAAGACGTCCTTGTTGTAGAAGAACAGCTTCGACTGCATCCCCACAGGCAGACCGTAGGAGGTGCCGTCGACCTCGAAGGCCTCGAGCTGGCTCGGGTAGAAGCTGTCACGGAACGCGGTGTCCTCTTCGAGCCACGGCCCCAGGTCGAGCAGCGCGTCGTTGGCGACGAGCTCATCGACGAACGATCCGCTCCACGTGAAGAGCACGTCCGGGGCGTTCGCGGAGCCGGCGACGACCTTGACCTTGTCCTTGTAGGCGTCGTTGAGCACGCTCTCGACGGAGACGGTGATGTCGGGGTTCTCCTTCTCGAACTCCGCCACCATGTCGCTGTAGTACGAGTTCTTCGGCTCGTTCGGCCAGCGGTGGAAGAAGCTGATCTCCACCTGGCCGTCCGCGGCCTCGCTCTCGCCTCCGGCGCACGAGGCCAGGGGGACGACGAGGGCGACGGCGGCCGCAGCCGCCACGCCGATCCGGGTTGACGTTCGCATCATTGCGATCCTTTCGTTCCTAGTACTCCATGCGCCACATGTAGCGGCGCACGCTGAGGGGGTGACCACGGTGGTCGGCGAGCGCGTCCGCGTAGGCGCGCAGCACGATGTTGAAGAGCAGGTGGGCGAAGACGCCACGGACCTCGGGGGCGACGACGTCCAGGCCGAACTCCTGCGCGTCGAGCACCAGCACCCGCTTCGAGTGCTTCGTGACGAAGTCGACGGCCCGCTGCTCCACGGCGCGGGTCTCGTCGAGGCCGAGCAGCGCGATGAAGGGCACGTCCTCCTCGGTGATCTCGAACGGGCCGTGGAAGTACTCGCCGGCGTGGATCGCGGCGGAGTGCACCCACTGCATCTCCTGCAGCAGGCAGATGGCGAAGGAGTAGGCCGAGCCGAAGTTGGATCCCGCGGCCATGGTGTAGATGAGGGGCTCGCGGCGGGAGGCGTAGCCCCAGGCATCGGCGGCGGCGGCGTGCGCCTCGCGGGCTGCGGGAACGAGCGAGGGCAACTGGGCCACGGCGTCGTCGACGGCGGTCGCGATACCCGCCTGCTCGCGGTCGTCGAGGATGCCGGCGGCGAGGCGCAGGAGGAGCGCCGGCCCGACGTGGGCCTCGCTCTTGCCCTCGCCGTGCTGGTAGGCCACGACATGCTCCGCGGCCTCGGCCAACGGGGAGGCGGGGTCGAACGTGAAGGCGACGGTGAGGGCGCCGCGCTCGCGGGCGTGACGGGCGGCTTCGACCGTCTCCGGGGTGGTGCCCGAGTGCGAGCAGAGGAGGACGAGGGTGTCCGCGTCGACGCGGGACGAGGCGCGCGAGGTGAACTCGGCGGCGTTCAGCGCGGTCGCCTCGAGCCGGACGGCCTTCGTTCCGAAGAGGTACTCGACGGGCTGCATGACGGCGTAGGAGCCGCCGCAGGCGGTGAGCACGACGCGCGAGATGGTGTCCCGGGTCGCGATCGCCTGGCGAGCCGCAGCGAGCTGGTTCTCGATGGCGGCGGAGTCGACGAACAGAGCGGTGGCAGACAAGATGGTCCCTTCTGATGACCGGTAGCAAACATCATGACTTGTTATATGACGTCATGTGATGACTGACGTTAGCGAGAGACCGGTCGGCTTGTAAAGAGGTCTGCGGAAAATGGGTCGCAGAAAACCTCCCGGCGACGAAGGACCCTGTCGGCGCGGGTCAGGAGCCGGCGAGCGGAAAGCGCGGAATCAGGCGCGACGACGGCCGCGGACGGCCTTGATCGCCATCTGCACCGCGATCACCACGAGGTACGCGGCGAACAGGATGTTGCCCACGGAGGGGTTGACGATCGTCGCGAGCCACGCGCCGAGCGCGGTCGTCGTGCACGCCGAGACACCGATGAGCGCGGCGGCGAGCAGGTCGACGTTCCGGTTGCGGAGGTTGCCGACGGTGCCGGAGATCGCGGTCGGGATCATCATCAGCAGCGACGTGCCCTTGGCGACCAGGTCGCTGGTGCCGAACGCGAGCATGAGCACCGGCACCACGATCACACCGCCGCCGACGCCGATGAGTCCGGCGAGGATGCCGGTGCCCACGCCGACGCCGACCAGGGCGATACCGGTGAGCCAGGTCAGCTCGAACACGGCGTCCCGCGAGGGGATCACCAGGAACAGGCTCACGATCACCACGACCAGGAAGCCCACGAAGCCCCAGCGCAGCGCGGTCTGCGAGATGCGCGGGAGCAGGCGCGTGCCGATCTGCGCGCCCACCACGGCGCCCGCGGCGAGGATCAGGGCCGGGATCCATGCCACCGATCCGGTGGTGGCGTACGAGATGACACCGACGCTGGCGGTCGGCACGATCGCGGCCAGCGAGGTGCCGGCCGCGAGCCGCTGGTCGAAGTGCAGCAGGAGCACCAGGAGCGGGACGATGACCGTGCCGCCGCCGACGCCGAACAGGCCGGAGAGGAGACCGGCGAGCAGGCCGATGCCGATGAATGCCGTGTAGGCGCGAGGCCCGCGTCTCAGGGCCTGCGCGTCAGTCACCGGACCAGCCTACTCCCGGCCCCTCCCCTGCTCGAACCCGCGGCTCTCACACCTCGGAGTCGGCCTTCACCGGCACCGCGATCGACGCCGTGAGCGCCTGCTCGTACCGCCGCTGCCGACGCCGCAGCCACAGTCCGCCCGCGATCAGCAGCGCGAGCACGGCGTAGGCGACGGCCGCGAACGGCTGCGCGACGAGCGTCGTCAGGTCGCCCTGGCTCAACTGAAGTGCGCGACGCAGCTGCTCCTCGCCCATCGGCCCGAGGATCATGCCCACCACGAGCGGTGCCACGGGGAACCCGTACCGGCGGAGGAAGTACCCCAGCACACCGATGATGAGCAGGATCAGGATGTCGACGACCGCGAAGTTCAGCGCATAGGCACCGAATGCGGCGAACAGCAGGATGCCCGCGTAGAGGTACGGCCGAGGGATCTGCAGCAGCTTCACCCACATGCCCACGAGCGGCAGGTTGAGCACGAGCAGGATGACGTTGCCGATGTACAGGCTCGCCACCAGCGCCCACACCAGGTCGGACTGTCCCGTGAACAGCAGCGGGCCCGGCTGCAGGCCGTACGTCTGGAACGCGGTCAGGATGATCGCCGCGGTCGCGGTGGTCGGCAGGCCGAGCGTCAGCAGCGGCACGAGCACTCCGGCCGCTGCCGCGTTGTTCGCCGACTCCGGCCCGGCCACCCCCTCGATGGCGCCACGCCCGAACTCGTCCTTGCGGCGGGAGAGCTTCCGCTCCGTCGCGTACGACAGGAAGGTCGCGACATCGGCACCGCCCGCCGGGATCGTCCCGATCGGGAACCCGATGGCGGTGCCGCGCAGCCACGGCTTCCACGACCGCCGCCAGTCGTCCTTCGTCATCCAGCTCCGCCACCCGCGCGCCACCGGGATCACGTCGACCGCGCCGTGGCGCAGACGGGCGGCGACGTAGAGCGTCTCCCCCACGGCGAACAGGCCCACCGCCACCAGCACCACGTCGATGCCGTCCGCGAGCGGCAGCAGGCCGAGCGTGTAGCGCTGCTGCCCGGACAGCCAGTCGGTGCCGACCAGCCCGAGGAACAGCCCGACGCCGAGCGACAGCAGGCCCCGCGGCACCGAGGAGCCCATGAGCGCGCCGACCGTGACGAACGCGACGACGATCAGCGCCACGTAGTCCGCCGGTCCGAGGTTCACGGCGAACTGCGCCAGCACCGGCGCCAGCAGCGTGAGGCCGATCGTCGCGAGCGTGCCGGCGACGAACGAGCCGATCGCCGCGGTCGCGAGGGCCGCGGCGCCCCGGCCGAGCTTGGCCATCCTGTTGCCCTCGATCGCGGTGACGATCGAGGCGGACTCCCCGGGAGTGTTGAGGAGGATGCTCGTGGTCGATCCGCCGTACATGCCGCCGTAGTAGATGCCGGCGAAGGTGATCAGGGCCGCGGCCGGCTCCAGCGTGTAGGTGAGCGGCAGGAGGAGGGCCACCGTCATGGCGGGGCCGATACCCGGGAGCACGCCCACTGCCGTGCCGATCAGCACACCGAAGAACGCGAACACGAGGTACTGGGGCTGCAGCGCGGTCGCGAAGCCCTCCAGGAGCAGGGTCCAGCTGTCCATCAGAGCATCCTCCCCAGCCAGCCGAGCGCCGGCCCCCAGGGGAGCGACAGCCCGAGCAGTCCGCCGAACACGATCTGCACCACGAGCGCGATGGCCGCACCGACCAGCAGGGCCACCCACCATCGGCGTGCTCCGAGCGCCCAGGCGACACCGCCGAACAGCAGCGCCGCGGCGGGCGCCCACCCGAGCGGCTCGATCAGCAGCAGGTGCGCCACCACGAGCGCCACGATCTTCACGAGCGCGAGCCAGTCCGTCGGGAGCGCCTGGTCGATGTCCTCGCCGTCCTCCGGGACGCCGCGGTGACCGCGGAGGATGCTCACGACCACGGCCACCGCCGACCCGAGCAGCAGCACCGACACGAACAGGGGGAACACGGTCGGACCCACCTGGGCCCCGGCAGGGACGTGGATGGAGAACACGCCGACGAGGGCGAACACACCGAGCGCGACCATGAGGAGGGCGAAGACGAGCTCGCCCCGCGGCAGGGACCCGAGCGAGCCCACCGACCGGCGTGTGCCGGTCTGCAGGCCCGAGGGTCCGGGAGACCCGGTCGACATGTCAGCCGACCAGCCCGATGTTCTGCAGCGTCGTGGTGACCTCGCCGATGTTGCCGGTGAGGAACTCGTCGAACTCCGCACCGGTGAGGAACGCGTCGGCCCACCCGCGGGTCTCCAGCTCGTCCTTCCAGCCGTCCGACTCCTCCAGCTCGGACACGATGCGCTCCAGCTCCGCGCGCTCGGCGTCGTCGATGCCCCCCGGAGCGATCACGCCGCGCCAGTTGGTGAGCACCACGTCGTAGCCGGCGTCGGTGATGGTGTCCACGTCGGGCAGCTGCGCGACGGGCTCGTCGGACGACACCGCGAGCGCCTTCATCGTCCCCGCCTCGATGTGCTGCAGGAACTCGCCGACGCCCGAGATGCCCGCGGCGACCTTGCCGCCGAGGATCAGCGAAGTCGCCTCGCCGCCACCGGAGTTGGGCGTGTAGTTGAGCTTCTCCGCGATCTCCCCGCCGTCCAGGCCCGCCTCCTCCAGCAGGAGCCCGGCCAGGATGTGGTCGGCCCCGCCCGCCGAACCGCCGGTGATGGTCACGGCCTGTCCGCGGTCGACGACGTCCTCCACCAGGTCCTCGAGCGTGTCGTACTCCGACTCCGCGGGCACGACCACCACGAGCGGCTCGTCGGTGAGGCGGGCGATCGGCGTCATGTCCTCGATGCGGACCGCGGACGCGTTGGTCTCGACCGCTCCGACCATGACCAGTCCCATCACCATGAGCGTCGCCGGGTCCTTCTCGTTGGCGAGCTGCGCGAGGCCGACGGTCCCCCCGGCGCCTCCGACGTTCGTGACCGGGGCGGAGCCGACGATCTCCTCCTCCGTGAGCAGCTGCGACATCGCGCGGCCGGTCTGGTCCCACCCGCCGCCAGGGTCGGCGGGGACCACGATGTTCAGGTCGGTGATGGCGACGGCTTCGCCGTCTCCGTCCGAGCCTCCGGCGTCTCCGCCTCCCGACGAGCACGCGGTGAGAGCGAGGGCGGTGGCGGCGACCGCGGCGGTCAGGGTGGCGATGCGGACGTACTTCATGGCGCTCCTCCTTGAGCGTTCGAGTGCAATCCGTCCACCATCGAGGTGTGGATGCGGCCGCTCAAGCTTCCGAAACCATTGGTCGCGTTCCGTAAGTATTGGTCGCGAACGCCGGTCCGCGCGGCTCGCGCCCTGGTTCGACAGCCGGGAGAATGAGCGGGTGGCCTCGAAGATGACGCTCCGGATGCAGCTGCTCGCACTGCAGGCGCTGATCGTGTTCCTGGTGACCCTCGCCACCGGGATCGCCGCCGGGGCGTTCCAGGAGAACGCACTCCGCGAGGCCTACAAGGATCGCATGCAGGCGGTCGCGCAGTCCGTGGCCGCGCTGCCCGTGGTGCTTGACGCGTTCGACGACGACGATCCCTCCGCGGCGATCCAGCCGGTCGCGGAGGTGATCAGGGAGGCGTCCGACCTCGCGTACGTGGTGGTCGCCAACGACGAGGGCATCCGGTACTCGCACCCGAACCCGGAGCGCATCGGCGAACGGGTCTCGACCGATCCGTCGATCCCGCTCGGCGGCGATATCTACGTGGGCACGCAGACCGGCACGCTGGGCACCTCCTGGCGCGTGAAGGTGCCGATCCGGGATGAGGATGGCGTCGTGATCGGCACGGCATCGGTGGGCATCCTGGAGTCGGAGCTCAGTGAGGAGTTCACCGCCAACCTGGTGTGGCTGATCTCCGCCATGCTCGCCGCTGCCGTGCTGGGCGTGTTCGGAGCGGCATGGGTGACCTCGGTGATCCGGCGCCGCATCTACCGCTTGGAGCCCCATCAGATCGCGGCACTCGTGAAGAACCAGGAGACGACGCTGCACGGGCTGAGCGAGGGCGTGGTCACGGTCGACGGTTCCGGGCGCATCACGCTCGCGAACGACGCGGCCGCCCGTTTCCTCGGTCGTGATGCGGGCGACCTCGACGGTGCCGTGGCGGCCGACGTCCTTGGCGAGGAGCTCACGACGGTGCTGCGTGAGGGCGAGGCCGCGGGCCGCCCGGTGATCGTGGGGTCGCACGTGCTCGTCGCCCGCAGCACCGCGAGCCGCGACGACGACGCCGACCGTGGCGCGACCCTGCTGCTGCGCGACCACACCGAGTTGCACGACGTGGTGCAGCGCGTCGAGGCGGCAGACGCCATCATCGCGTTCCGCGAGCGGTTCGGCCTGCCGAAGGGCCTGAGCGCGGAGACGCTCCACCGCGTGTCCACGGCACTCGCCGCCCGTCCGGACGCCTCAGCGGCGGAGCTGGGCGCCGACCTCGACATCTCCCGCGTGAGCGCCCGCCGCTACCTGGAGCATCTGGCCGCCACCGGGCAGGCGGTGCGCTCGCTCGACTACAGCACGAAGGGCCGACCGGGGGCGCGGTACCGCAGCACCGACGGCCGCTGACGACCCCCGGTGACGACGAAGCCCGCCACCCCAGTGGGGCGGCGGGCTTCGTGGCGTTCGAGTGTTACTCGGACTTCTTCTCGACAGCGTCCTCGGCGGCGGCCTCAGCGGCCTCGCCCTCGGCCTGCGACTCGGCGCCGGCCTCGGCAGCGGTGTCCTCGGCCGGGGTCTCCTCGGCCGGAGCCTCGGTGGTCTCCTCGGCGGCGGGGGTCTCCTCGGCGGCGGGCTTCTCGGCCTTCGGCGCGGCAGCAGCCTTCTTGGTCGACTTCGCCTTCGGGGTGACGGGCTCGAGAACGAGCTCGATCACGGCCATCGGAGCGTTGTCGCCCTTACGGTTGCCGACCTTGGTGATGCGCGTGTAGCCACCCTCGCGGTCCGCGACGAGCGGAGCGATCTCGTTGAACAGGACGTGCACGACTTCCTTGTCACCGATGACCGACAGCACGCGACGGCGTGCGTGCAGGTCTCCGCGCTTGGCGAAGGTGATCAGGCGCTCGGCGAGCGGACGCAGGCGCTTGGCCTTGGTCTCGGTCGTCTTGATCGACTTGTGGGTGTACAGCGCGGCAGCCAGGTTGGCAAGCAGCAGGCGCTCGTGGGCGGGGCCGCCTCCGAGGCGGGGACCCTTCGTGGGCTTGGGCATAATCGTCTAACTCCTGGTCAGGAAAGGTCGGGTATCAGAAGGACTCGTCTTCGCTGCCGCCGTAGAAGTGGGCGCCGTCGAAACCGGGCACCGAATCCTTGAGCGACAGACCGAGCGAGATGAGCTTGTCGCGCACCTCGTCGACCGACTTCTGGCCGAAATTGCGGATGTTCATGAGCTGCGTCTCCGAGAGGGCGACGAGCTCCGAAACGGTGTTGATGCCCTCACGCTTAAGGCAGTTGTACGAGCGGACCGACAGGTCGAGGTCCTCGATCGGCATCGACAGCTCGTTGGAGTTCACAGCCTCCACGGGCGCCGGGCCGATCTCGATGCCCTCGGCCTCGACGTTCAGCTCGCGGGCGAGACCGAACAGCTCGGTGAGCGTCTTGGCGGCCGAGGCGACGGCGTCGCGCGGGCTGATCGCCGACTTGGTCTCGACGTCGAGGACGAGCTTGTCGAAGTCGGTGCGCTCACCGGCACGGGTGGCGTCGACGCGGTAGCTGACCTTGAGGACCGGCGAGTAGATCGAGTCGATCGGGATCTGGCCCGCCTCGGCGTACTCGTTGCGGTTCTGCGTCGCCGAGACGTAGCCACGACCGCGCTCGATCGTCAGCTCGAGCTCGAACTTGGCGGTGTCGTTGAGCGTGGCGATGACGAGCTCGGGGTTGTGCACCTCGACACCGGCCGGAGCCGAGATGTCGGCGGCGGTCACTTCACCGGCACCGGTCTTGCGCAGGTAGGCCGTGATGGGCTCGTCGCGCTCGCTGGAGACGACCAGCTGCTTGATGTTGAGGATGATCTCGGTGACATCCTCCTTCACGCCGGGGATGGTGCTGAACTCGTGCAGCACGCCGTCGATACGGACGCTGGTGACAGCGGCGCCGGGGATCGACGACAGCAGGCTGCGGCGCAGCGCGTTGCCGATCGTGTAGCCGAAGCCGGGCTCCAGAGGCTCGATGATGAACCGGCTCCGGTTCTCGACGATCTTTTCCTCGGTCAGTGTGGGACGCTGTGCAATAAGCACTCTGTGTTCCTTTCGATCACATGCCCGCTATATGACATGTGGTGGGGTGAGGTCTTGAGTTGTGGAAGTCGATGCCCGCGCGGGGCGCCGAGCCGCTCGGCTCCGGAGAGACGAGCGGCTCGGTGCACGCATCAGACGCGGCGACGCTTCGGCGGGCGGCAGCCGTTGTGCGCCTGCGGGGTGACGTCCTGGATCGAGCCCACCTCGAGGCCGGCGGCCTGCAGCGAGCGGATCGCGGTCTCGCGGCCGGAGCCCGGACCCTTCACGAAGACGTCGACCTTCTTGACGCCGTGCTCCTGCGCCTGGCGGGCGGCCGACTCGGCGGCCATGCCTGCGGCGTACGGGGTCGACTTGCGGGAGCCCTTGAAGCCCACGCCACCCGACGACGCCCAGCTGATGACAGCGCCGGACGGGTCGGTGATCGAAACGATGGTGTTGTTGAACGTCGACTTGATGTGGGCCTGGCCCAGCGCGATGTTCTTCTTCTCCTTGCGGCGCGGCTTGCGCGCGGCGGCCTTGGGTGCAGCCATGAAAGTGTTCTCCTAGTCCCTGGCCGCTGCTTAGCGGGCCTTCTTCTTGCCGGCGACGGTGCGCTTCGGGCCCTTGCGGGTACGGGCGTTGGTCTTGGTGCGCTGGCCGCGGACCGGGAGGCCACGACGGTGGCGCAGGCCCTCGTAGGAGCCGATCTCGACCTTGCGGCGGATGTCTGCGGCGACCTCGCGGCGAAGGTCACCCTCCACCTTGTAGTTGCCTTCGATGTAGTCGCGGAGGGCGACGAGCTGGTCGTCGCTGAGGTCCTTCACGCGGATGCTCTCGTCGATGTCGGTCGCCTTGAGGATCTCGACCGAGCGGGTACGGCCGACGCCGTAGATGTAGGTAAGGGCGATCACCACGCGCTTGTCGCGCGGGATGTCAACGCCGGCAAGACGTGCCATGCGGTTCTCCTGGGTGTTGTGGAGGTGTGGAGCAGGATCGGTGCCCGGGCCTCCGCCCCGAGGTGTCCCCCGCTGTCGCGGGTTCTGATCCTGCCGTGTCGTATTGAGTTATGAGATTGCGAGAGCGGTGCTCACGCAGCGGTGGGCACTCAGCCCTGGCGCTGCTTGTGACGCGGGTTGCTCTTGCAGATCACCATGACGCGGCCGTGGCGACGGATCACCTTGCAGTGGTCGCAGATCGGCTTGACGCTGGGGTTGACCTTCATGTTGTTTCCTGTTCGCTGTCTTCACCGGGCAGGCGGCATGCCTGGGGTGTTACTTCTCGACCGATCAGCGGTAGCGGTAGACGATGCGGCCGCGGGTCAGATCGTAGGGGCTGAGCTCCACGACGACACGATCCTCGGGGATGATGCGGATGTAGTTCTGCCGCATCTTTCCGGAGATCGTCGCCAGGACCTTGTGTCCGTTGGTGAGCTCAACGCGGAACATCGCGTTGGGCAGAGCCTCGGAGATCACGCCTTCGATCTCGATGACACCGTCTTTCTTAGCCATAGCCTCGCTGACGCTTCTGCAGACCGGTCGATCTGCGGTGGATGGGTGGGGGTGGCGCCTGGCCGATCGGACACGCCGAACGCATGGCACAAGGCACCAAAGATCTATGTTATCCGACGATGCCCCGTCCGGCAACTTGGCCGGACGGGGCATCGGGGCGGATCACACTCAGCTCAGGAGGTCGGTGAGCTTCTTCATGTCGGCCTGATTCTGCAGGTCGAGCCGCTCGCCGTTGATCTCCACGGTCGGGGTGCCCTTGATGTCGTTCTGCTTCGCCTGGGCGGCGCCGAACTTGCGATAGGTCTCGTCGGTGATGCACGAGACGACGTCGTCGTCCGCACCCACCTGCTTCGCGAACTCGGCCAGCTGGTCGGTGGTCAGACCCGCGGTGTTCTCCGTCGGCTGGTTCTCGAACAGCACCTTCGCGTAGTCGAAGTAGAGGTCGGCGTCGGACTCCGCGACGCAGAACGCCGCCCCGGCCGAACGCGACGAGTACTCGGTGCCCTGCGAGAAGCGGTCGAGGATCGCGATGGGGTGGTTCACGAGCGTGATCTCCCCGCTCGCCGCCTTCTCCTCCAGCTGCGCACCGAACTGGTCCTCGAAGGCCTTGCACGCCGGGCACTGGAAGTCGAGGAACACCGCGACGGTGTCCTTGCCGTCGCCCTTGCTGATCGAACCGGCCTCGGGGTCGAAGTTCTTGCTGGCGCTCGGCACGGCTCCCGGCGACGTGGCCTGGTTGTTGAGGAACACCACGAGTCCACCGATCGCGACCAGGACCACGACGACGGCGATGGAGATGCCGATCGCGAACCAGTTGGTGTTGCTCTTCGCCGCTGCCATTACTTTCCGATCTCTCGAGGCTCGACCCCGAACGGGGCGAGTCCGGCTCTTCCGCCATCGGGCGCGGTGAGCACCCATACGCCACCATCATGTCGGGCGACGCTATGTTCCCAATGTGAGCCGTCAGTGCCGTCGACCGTGGTCACGGTCCAGTCGTCGTCCTCGATGAACGTGGCCTCGCCGCCGGCGGTGACCATCGGCTCGATCGCCAGCACGAGCCCGGGCTTCACGTCGGCGCCGCGGTCGGGCGTGCGGTAGTTGAAGACGCTCGGGGCCTCGTGCATCTTGCGGCCGATCCCGTGGCCGACGTACTCGCGGAGGATGCCGTACGGCTCCCCCGACACCACCGACGGCCCTTGCGCCTCGATGTAGTCCTGGATCGCGGCGCCGATCTCGTCGATCGAGGTCGCGGTGGCCATCGCGGCGATGCCCGCCCACATCGCCCCCTCGGTCACGCGCGAGAGCTCCTCGCGACGGGCCACGAGCTCCGGACGCTCCGCGTCGGGGACGACGACCGTGATCGCGCTGTCGCCGTTCCATCCCTCGTACTGGGCGCCGCAGTCCACCGACACGATGTCGCCGGGCTCGAGCACGCGCTCCCCCGGGATGCCGTGGACCACCTGCTCGTTCACCGACACGCAGATCGTGTGGTGATAGCCGCGCACGAGCTGGAAGTTCGACTCGGCCCCGCGCTGGCGGATCGCGCGGTGGGCTGCGGCGTCGAGCTCGATGGTCTTCACGCCCGCCCTGATGAGGGGACGGACGGCATCGAGTGCCGCGGCCGTGATCAGCCCGGGCTCGACCATGGCGCGCAACTGCGCCGGGGTCTTGTAGATCGAGCGGCGGAACATCTCAGGCTGCGGAGGCCGCGGAGCGCAGACCCCTCGCGGAGAGTGCTGCAGCGATGCGCTCGGTGATCTCCTCGAGCGAGCCGACGCCGTCGATGCGGTCGACGATCCCGCGCGCGCTGTAGACCTCGATGATCGGGGCCGTCTCGTTCTCGTAGATGTCCAGGCGGTGTGCGATGGCCTCGTCCGTGTCGTCCGAACGCCCCTGCTCCGCGGCACGGAGCGCGAGACGCGCGATGCTCTCCTCGCGCGGGACGTCGAGCAGGATCACGGCGTCGAGCGCCTCCCCCCGGCCCTCCAGGAACGCGTCGAGGTGCTCGACCTGAGCCGTGTTCCGGGGGTAGCCGTCGAGCAGGAAGCCGTTCGCGGCATCCTCCTGGCTCAGCCGGTCGCGCACGATCTCGCTCGTCAGCTCGTCCGGCACGAGGTCGCCCTTGTCGAGGATGGCCGTGACCTGCTGGCCGAGTGCCGTCCCCTCCTTGATGTTCGCGCGGAAGATGTCTCCGGTCGAGACGACCGGGATGCCGTAGGACTCGGCGATGCGCACACCCTGCGTGCCCTTGCCGGAACCCTGCGGACCGACGATGAGAAGACGTGCGGATGCTGTCATCGGAGAAGCCCTTCGTAGTGTCGCTGCTGCAGCTGGGCGTCGATCTGCTTGACCGTCTCCAGTCCGACGCCGACGATGATGAGGATCGACGCGCCACCGAACGGGAAGTTCTGGTTGGCACCGACCGTGGCGAGGGCGATCAGCGGGATCAGCGCGATCAGACCCAGGTAGAGCGAGCCGGGCAGCGTGATGCGGGTGAGCACGTAGTCGAGGTACTCGGCCGTCGGGCGACCCGCGCGGATGCCGGGGATGAAGCCGCCGTACTTCTTCATGTTGTCGGCGACCTCGACCGGGTTGAACGTGATCGCGACGTAGAAGTAGGTGAACCCGATGATCAGCAGGAAGTAGGCGATCATGTAGATCGGGCTGTTGCCGCTCGTGAAGTTCGCCGTGACCCAGCTCACCCAGGCGGGCGGCGTCGAGCCGTCCTGCGGGGTGTTGAACTGCGCGATCAGCGCGGGGATGTACAGCAGCGACGACGCGAAGATCACGGGGATCACACCCGCCATGTTCACCTTGATCGGGATGTACGTGTTCGTGCCGCCGTACGTGCGCCGGCCCACCATCCGCTTGGCGTACTGCACCGGGATGCGGCGCTGCGACTGTTCGACGAACACCACCAGGCCCATCACGATGATGCCGACCACGAGCACGAGCAGGAAGATCTCGAAGCCCTTCGTCTGCCAGATGATGCTCATGGCGCCCGGGAAGGTGGCGGCGATCGAGGTGAAGATCAGCAGCGACATGCCGTTGCCGATGCCGCGCTCGGTCACGAGCTCCGCGAACCACATGATGAGGCCGGTACCGGCGGTCATCGCCATGATGATGAGCAGCTGCGCCCACCACACGTCGTTCGTGAGCAGCTGCTGGCAGGCCGCGATGTCGGTCGCGCCGAACAGCTGACCGCTGCGGGCGACCGTGACGAGCGTCGTCGACTGCAGCAGCGCGAGCGCGATCGTGAGGTACCGCGTGTACTGGGTCAGCTTCGCCTGTCCGGCCTGACCCTCCTTGTGCAGCGCCTCGAAGTGCGGGATGACGACGCGGAGGAGCTGCGTGATGATCGTCGCGGTGATGTACGGCATCACGCCGAGGGCGAAGATCGACAGCTGCAGCAGCGCGCCGCCGGAGAAGAGGTTGACCAGTCCGAGCAGGCCCTCGGTGCCGGTGTTGGCCGCGAGGCACTCCTCGACGTTCGGGAAGTTCACGAACGGCGCGGGGACGTTCGAGCCGAGTCGGTAGATCGCGATGATGGCGAGCGTGAAACCGATCTTCCGACGCAGGTCGGGCGTGCGGAAGATCCGCGCGATGGCGCTAAACAAGGACGTTCCTCCTGAAAAGGTTGCCGATCCCTGAAGGACGGCTGAAAGACCAGGGTAACTCACTCCGAGGTCTGCGATTGCGGCGTCGCCGCCTGCCCGCCTGCCGAATCAGAAGAGGGGCCGGAGAATCTCCGACCCCTCTTCTGCGGTGGTTACTTGACGGATCCGCCCGCAGCCACGATCTTCTGCTCGGCGGAACCCGAGACCTTGTCGACCGCGACGGTGAGCTTCACGGCGATGTCGCCGTTGCCGAGAACCTTGACCTTCTCGTTCTTGCGGACCGCACCCTTGGCCACCAGGTCGCTGACGGTCACGTCGCCGCCCTGGGGGTAGAGCTCCGCGAGCTTCTCCAGGTTGACGACCTGGTACTCGACGCGGAACGGGTTCTTGAACCCGCGCAGCTTCGGGGTGCGCATGTGCAGCGGCATCTGCCCACCCTCGAAGCCGACGCGCACGGTGTTGCGGGCCTTCGTGCCCTTCGTGCCGCGACCGGCGGTCTTGCCCTTCGAGCCCTCACCGCGACCCACACGGGTCTTGGCGGTGTTGGCGCCGGGGACAGGACGCAGGTGGTGCACCTTGAGCACGCCGGGGCGGGACGCAGGAGCGTCCTTCTTCGGCGCGGCCTTCTTCGCAACCGGCTTCGCGGCGGCGTCGGCCTTCGCGTCGGAGGCGGCCGTCTTGGCCGGCGCCTTCTTCGCAGCGGGCTTCTTCTCAGCAGCAGCCTTGGGAGCGGCAGCCTTCTTCGGGGCCTTCTCGGCCTCGACGGCGGCGTCGTTCTTCTCAGCCATTAGTCGATCTCCTCAACCTTGACGAGGTGGGCGACGGTCTTGACGTAGCCGCGCGTCTGCGCGTCGTCGGGGCGGACGGTGCTGTCACCGATCCGCTTGAGACCGAGGCTGCGCAGCGTGTCGCGCTGGTTCTGCTTCTCGCTCACCTTGGACTTGATCTGCGTGACCTTGAGTCGCGCGGCCATCAGGCACCTACCTTCTGTGCGGCGATGGCCTCGGCCTCGGCGCGGACGAGACGCGCCGGGGCGACCTGGTCGAACTCGAGACCACGACGTGCGGCGACGGCGCGGGGCTCCTCGAGCTCCTTCAGGGCGGTGACCGTCGCGTGCACGATGTTGATCGTGTTCGACGAGCCGAGCGACTTGGACAGCACGTCGTGGATACCAGCGCACTCGAGCACGGCGCGGACCGGACCACCGGCGATCACACCGGTACCGGCAGCGGCCGGACGCAGCAGCACGACACCGGCGGCCGACTCACCCTGCACGGGGTGCGGGATGGTGCTGCCGACGCGGGGCACGCGGAAGAAGTTGCGCTTGGCCTCTTCGACACCCTTCGAGATCGCCAGGGGGACCTCGCGGGCCTTGCCGTAGCCGACGCCCACCAGACCGTTGCCGTCACCGACGACCACGAGAGCGGTGAAGCTGAAGCGACGACCACCCTTCACGACCTTCGAGACGCGGTTGATGGTGACGACGCGCTCCAGGAACTGGTTGTCGCCGCGGTCGCGCGAGTTGCGGTCGCGGCCGCCCTGGTTGCGGTCACGTCCGCCGCGGCGGCCGTCCCGCTGGTCACGAGTCGGCTCAGCCTGCGTGGTGCCGGCGGCCGTCTCGGAAGTGGCAGCTGCCGCTTCGGTCACTTCGTTCTCCTTGTTGTCACTCACAGTGCCAGACCCCCTTCACGGGCGCCGTCGGCGATGGCGGCGACACGACCCGCGTAGCGGTTGCCGCCACGGTCGAACACAGCCTCGGAAACGCCGGCAGCCTTCGCACGCTCGGCGAGCAGCTCGCCGACCTTGCGAGCCTTGGCGGTCTTGTCGCCCTCGAGCGAGCGCAGGTCGGTCTCGAGCGTCGATGCCGACGCGACCGTGTGACCCTTGCTGTCGTCGACGAGCTGCACGAAGACGTGACGCGCCGAACGGTTGACGACGAGACGCGGACGCGCCTCGGTGCCCACGATCTTCTTGCGAAGACGGGCGTGACGACGCGCGCGGGCGTCGGACTTCGACTTCACAGCCATGGTTACTTACCAGCCTTTCCGGCCTTGCGACGCACGACCTCGCCGGCGTAGCGCACACCCTTGCCCTTGTACGGCTCGGGCTTGCGGATCTTGCGGATGTTCGCAGCCGCCTCACCGACGGCCTGCTTGTCGATCCCGCTGACGGTGAGCTTGTTCGTGCCCTCGACCGTGAGCGTGATGCCGGCGGGCGGGTCGATCAGGACCGGGTGCGAGAAGCCGAGGGCGAACTCGACCGAGCTGCCCTTCTGCTGCACGCGGTAACCGGTGCCGACGACCTCGAGACCCTTGGAGTAGCCCTGGGTCACGCCGATGATGTTGTTGTTGATGAGCGTGCGGGTCAGGCCGTGAAGCGACCGGGACTCGCGCTCGTCGTCGGGGCGGGTGACGAGAACCTGGTTCTCCTCGACCGACACCTCGATGGGGCTGGCCACCGTGAGGGTGAGCTCACCCTTGGGGCCCTTCACCGCGACCTCACGGCCGTCGACCGAAACGGTCACGCCCGCGGGAACGTCGATGGGAAGTCGTCCAATACGCGACATTTCGGATTACCACACGTAGGCGAGAACTTCTCCGCCCACGCCCTTCTGCTCAGCCTGGCGGTCCGTGAGGAGACCGGAGGAGGTGGACAGGATGGCCACGCCGAGGCCGCCGAGGACCGTGGGGATCTCGGTGGACTTCGCGTACACGCGAAGGCCGGGCTTCGACACGCGCTTGATGCCCGCGATGGAGCGCTCGCGGTTCGGGCCGTACTTCAGCGTCAGCGTGAGGTTCTTGCCCACGCGCGCGTCGGACGTCTCCCAACCGGCGATGTAGCCCTCCTGCTGGAGGATCTCCGCGATGTGCGTCTTGAGCTTGCTCGACGGCAGGGTCACGGAGTCGTGGTGCGCCGAGTTCGCGTTGCGCAGACGGGTCAGCATGTCTGCGACCGGGTCTGTCATTGTCATGGTTGTCTACTTTCGTTCATGAGGTTCCGGCTGCCGTTACACGACAGACGGCCTGCGATGAGCACGCAATCTTCAATTGTACGTGCACATCGACGGGCTCAGTGACACGAGACCACTGAGCCCGTCGACGGTGTTACGCCTGAGCGTCGTCCGCGCGGAACGGGAAGCCGAGGTGACGCAGAAGCGCGCGGCCCTCGTCGTCCGTCTTCGCCGAGGTCACGACGGTGATGTCGAAGCCCCGGACGCGGTCGATCTTGTCCTGATCGATCTCGTGGAACACGCTCTGCTCCTGGAGACCGAACGTGTAGTTGCCGTTGCCGTCGAACTGCTTGGCCGACAGACCGCGGAAGTCGCGGATGCGGGGCAGAGCGAGCGACACCAGACGGTCCACGAACTCCCACGCGCGGTCACCGCGGAGGGTGACGTGCGCGCCGATGGCCTGTCCCTCACGCAGCTTGAACTGCGCGATCGACTTGCGAGCCTTCGTGACGATCGGCTTCTGACCGGTGATGCGGGTGAGGTCCTCGACCGCACCATCGATCACCTTGCTGTCGCGAGCCGCCTCGCCGACACCGGTGTTCACGACCACCTTGACCAGGCCGGGGATCTGCATGACGTTCGAGTAGCCGAACTCGTCCTGCAGAGCCTTCTTGATCTCGGCGTTGTACTTCGCCTTCAGGCGGGGCTGGATCTTGCCAGCCACCGCAGCGTCGGTCGTTGCCATCAGAGGTCCTTACCGCTCTTCTTCGCGTACCGCACGCGGACGGTGCGCTTGACGCCGTCCTTGGTCTGCTCCTCGACCCGGTGGCCGACCTTGGTCGGCTTCTTGGTCGAGGGGTCGACGAGTGCGACGTTCGAGATGTGGATGGGCGCCTCGACGGTCTCGAGGCCACCCGTCTTGGTGCCACGCTGCGTCTGACCGACGCGGGTGTGCTTGGTGACGTAGTTGACGCCCTCGACGACGACACGGTTCTGCTCGACGAGGATGTCGAGCACCTTGCCCTGCTTGCCGCGGTCGCCACCACGCTCGGGCTTGGCGCCCGAGATGACCTGAACCAGGTCGCCCTTCTTGATCTTCGCCATGATCAGATGACCTCCGGTGCCAGCGAGACGATCTTCATGAACTTCTTGTCGCGAAGCTCACGGCCGACCGGGCCGAAGATACGGGTGCCGCGGGGCTCCCCGTCGTTCTTCAGGATGACGGCGGCGTTCTCGTCGAACTTGATGTAGGAGCCGTCCGGACGACGGACCTCCTTCTTGGTGCGGACGATGACCGCCTTGACGACGTCGCCCTTCTTGACGTTGCCACCGGGGATCGCGTCCTTGACGGTCGCGACGATGGTGTCGCCCAGGCCCGCGTAGCGGCGGCGCGAACCACCGAGAACGCGGATCGTGAGCAGCTCCTTGGCGCCGGTGTTGTCGGCGACCTTGAGTCGGGACTCCTGCTGAATCACTTGGCCTTCTCCAGAATCTCCACCAGGCGCCAGCGCTTCGTGGCGCTCAGCGGGCGGGTCTCGTTGATCAGGACCAGGTCGCCGATGCCGGCGGTGTTCGCCTCATCGTGCGCCTTGACCTTCGACGTGCGGCGGATGACCTTGCCGTAAAGCGGGTGCTTCACGCGGTCCTCCACCTCGACGACGATGGTCTTGTCCATCTTGTCGCTGACGACGTAGCCGCGACGGGCCTTGCGGTACCCGCGGGCGTCCGCGTCGCGCACGTCGTGAGCGGCGTGCTCAACCTCGACGGCAGCTTCCTTCTTGGTGGCCATCACTCAGCCTCTTCCTTCACGGCGTCGTCGGCGGCGTCCGCCTTCTTCGCCTTCGACTTGGTCGCCTTCTTCGCGGGAGCCTCGACCGGAGCGGGCGTCGCACGGATGCCCAGCTCACGCTCGCGGATCACGGTGTACAGGCGCGCGATGTCGCGCTTGACGGCGCGGATGCGGCCGTGGCTCTCCAGCTGGCCGGTGGCCGACTGGAAACGGAGGTTGAACAGCTCCTCCTTGGCCTTACGCAGCTCCTCAACGAGGCGCTGGTCTTCGAACGTGTCGAGCTCTGCCGGAGCGAGCTCCTTGGTGCCGATCGCCATTACGCGTCGCCCTCCTCGCGCTTGATGATGCGTGCCTTGAGCGGCAGCTTGTGGATTGCACGGGTCAGTGCCTCGCGAGCGAGCTGCTCGTCGACACCCGCGACCTCGAAGAGGACGCGGCCCGGCTTGACGTTGGCGACCCACCACTCGGGGGAACCCTTACCGGAACCCATGCGGGTCTCGGCCGGCTTCTTCGTGAGCGGACGGTCCGGGTAGATGTTGATCCACACTTTGCCGCCACGCTTGATGTGACGGGTCATCGCGATACGAGCGGACTCGATCTGACGGTTCGTCACGTACGCGGGCGTGAGGGCCTGGATGCCGAACTCGCCGAAGGAGACCTTCGTGCCGCCGGTGGCCTGACCCGAGCGACCCGGGTGGTGCTGCTTGCGGTACTTGACCTTACGGGGGATGAGCATTATGCCGAAGCTCCTTCTGCAACAGGTGCCTCGTTGCGCGGGGCACGGCGGCGGTCACCACGGTCGTCGCGGCGCGACTTCGGCGCGTTGGCCTGCTCGCGTGCGAGCTCCTTGGCGGTGAGGTCGCCCTTGTAGATCCACACCTTCACGCCGATGCGGCCGAAGGTGGTCTTGGCCTCGTAGAAGCCGTAGTCGATGTTCGCGCGCAGCGTGTGCAGCGGCACACGACCCTCGCGGTAGAACTCCGAGCGGCTCATCTCAGCGCCGCCGAGACGGCCCGAGACCTGGATGCGGATGCCCTTGGCGCCGGCGCGCTGAGCGCCCTGCAGACCCTTGCGCATCGCGCGACGGAACGCCACACGAGCAGAGAGCTGCTCGGCGATGCCCTGCGCGACCAGCTGAGCGTCGGCCTCGGGGTTCTTGACCTCGAGGATGTTCAGCTGGATCTGCTTGCCCGTGAGCTTCTCGAGGTCGCCGCGGATGCGCTCGGCCTCTGCACCACGACGACCGATCACGATGCCCGGACGGGCGGTGTGGATGTCGACGCGGACGCGGTCACGGGTGCGCTCGATCTCGATGTTCGAGACGCCGGCGCGGTCGAGCTGCGTCTGCAGCAGGCGACGGATCTTGATGTCCTCGGCCACGTAGTCGGCGTAACGCTGACCCGGCTTCGTCGAGTCGGAGAACCAGCGCGACACGTGGTCCGTGGTGATGCCGAGGCGGAAGCCGTACGGGTTGACCTTCTGTCCCATTACTTGCTCGCCTTCTTGTTGCTGTCGCCGGCCGCGGCAGGAGCCGCCTCCGGCGTCGAGAGCACGACCGTGATGTGGCTCGTGCGCTTCTTGATCTGGAAAGCGCGACCCTGTGCACGGGGCTGGAAACGCTTGAGCGTCGTGCCCTCGTCCACGTACGCGTTCTTCACGTACAGGTCCTGCTCGTCGAGGTACTCGCCGTCACGATCCGCCTTGACCTGCGCGTTGGCCATGGCCGACGCGACAAGCTTGTAGATCGGCTCACTGGCGCTCTGCTGCGCGAACTTCAAGATCGCGAGAGCTTCCTGGGCCTGCTTGCCCTTGATGAGCGCGACGACACGACGAGCCTTCTGAGGGGTCACGCGGATGTGTCGCACGCGTGCGATGGACTCCACCATTTCTCTCTCCTCTATCGTCCCCGCGTCAGCGGCGACGGCCCTTCTTGTCGTCCTTCTCGTGGCCGCGGAAGGTGCGGGTGGGCGCGAACTCGCCCAGCTTGTGACCGACCATGGTCTCGGACACGAACACGGGGATGTGCTTGCGTCCGTCGTGGACCGCGATCGTGTGACCCAGCATGGCCGGGATGATCATGGACCGACGGGACCAGGTCTTGATGACGTTCTTGGTGCCGGCTTCGTTCTGCACGACCACCTTGCGAAGCAGGTGCTCGTCGACGAAGGGGCCCTTCTTAAGACTGCGAGGCATCTTCTCTTACTCCTACTTGCGCTTCTTGCCGGCGTTGCGACGACGCACGATGTACTTGTCGCTTTCCTTGTTGGCGTGACGGGTGCGACCCTCGGCCTGACCCCACGGGGAGACCGGGTGACGACCACCGGACGTCTTGCCCTCACCACCACCGTGCGGGTGGTCGACCGGGTTCATCGCGACACCACGGACGGTCGGGCGGACGCCCTTCCAGCGCATGCGGCCGGCCTTGCCCCAGTTGATGTTCGACTGCTCGGCGTTGCCGACCTCGCCGATGGTCGCGCGGCAGCGCGCATCGACGTTGCGGATCTCGCCGGAGGGCAGACGCAGCTGGGCGTAGGGGCCGTCCTTCGCCACGAGGCGGACGGATGCACCGGCCGAGCGCGCCATCTTCGCGCCGCCGCCGGGGCGGAGCTCGATGGCGTGGATGACGGTACCCGTGGGGATGTTCTTCAGCGGGAGGTTGTTTCCCGGCTTGATGTCCGCCGCGGGGCCCGACTCGACGATGTCGCCCTGGTTCAGCTTCGCCGGCGCGAGGATGTAGCGCTTCTCGCCGTCGAAGTAGTGCAGGAGCGCGATGCGCGCGGTGCGGTTGGGGTCGTACTCGATGTGAGCGACACGGGCGTTCACGCCGTCCTTGTCATTGCGACGGAAGTCGATGACGCGGTACTGGCGCTTGTGGCCACCACCGATGTGACGGGTCGTGATGCGGCCCTGGTTGTTGCGACCACCGGTCTTCGAGAGCGGGCGCAGCAGCGACTTCTCCGGCGTCGATCGGGTGATCTCGGCGAAGTCAGCCACTGACGAGCCGCGACGGCCCGGGGTCGTGGGCTTGTACTTGCGAATAGCCATGATTGTCCTTATCCCCCGGATCAGCCGATTGCCGTGAAGATGTCGATGGTGCCCGACTTCAGGCTCACGATGGCGCGCTTGGTGTCCTTGCGCTTGCCCGTGCCGAAGCGGGTGCGACGGGCCTTGCCGACGCGGTTGATCGTGTTGACCGACGCGACCTTGACACCGAAGATCTTCTCGATGGCGAGCTTGATCTCGGTCTTCGAAGCGCGCGGGTCGACGAGGAAGGTGTACTTACCCTCGTCGATGAGCCCGTAGCTCTTCTCGGACACGACCGGCTTCAGGATGATGTCGCGCGGGTCCTTGTTCAGGGCCGTCTGGAGAACAGATGCCTGCTCGCTCATGCGGAGACCTCCTGGTTGGCGCCGGACTTGGAGGCGATGAAGCCCTCGAGCGCGGCCTGGGTGAAGACGATGTCGTCGGAGACGAGAACGTCGTAGGCGTTGAGCTGGTCGAACGACAGCAGGTGCACGTTGCCGAGGTTGCGCAGGCTCTTGAGCGCGAGCTCGTCGCCGCGCTCGATGACCACGAGCACGTTCTTCGACGTGGCGACCTGGGCGAGGAAGCCCGCGGCGGCCTTGGTCGACGGAGCACCGTCGGTGCCGAACGTGTCGATCGCGTGCAGGCGGTCGCCGCGGAAGCGGTCGCTGAGCGCGCCGAGGAGGGCGGCCGCGATCATCTTCTTGGGCGTGCGCTGCGAGTAGTCACGCGGCTTCGGGCCGTGGACGATGCCACCGCCGGTCATGTGCGGCGCGCGGATCGAGCCCTGACGGGCGTTACCCGTGCCCTTCTGCTTGAAGGGCTTGCGGCCGGCACCCGAGACCTCGCCACGACGCTTGGTCGAGTGCGTGCCCTGGCGAGCCGCCGCGAGCTGCGCGACGACGACCTGGTGGATGAGCGGGATGTTCGTCTTGACGTCGAACAGAGCGGCGGGAAGCTCGACCGAGCCAGCCTTCTTGCCGTCTGCCTTGAGGACGTCGAGCGCGAGAGTGGAGTCAGCCATGATCAGGCACCCTTCACTGCGTTGCGGACGTAGACGATGCGGCCACGAGCACCGGGGACGGCGCCCTTGACGAGCATCAGACCCTTCTCGATGTCGATGGCGTGCACCGTGAGGTTGAGGACGGTCACGCGCTCGCCACCCATACGGCCGGCCATGCGCATGCCCTTGAAGACACGGCTCGGGGTCGACGAGGCGCCGATCGAACCGGGCTTGCGGTGGTTGCGGTGCGCACCGTGCGAGGCGGAGACGCCCTTGAAGTTGTGGCGCTTCATGACACCGGCGGTGCCCTTGCCCTTGCTCGTGCCGACGACGTCGACGAGCTGGCCGGCCTCGAACGTGCCGTCCACCGTGAGCTCCTGGCCCAGCGAGTAGTCGGCGGCGTCGGCCGTGCGGATCTCGGTCACGTGGCGACGCGGCGTGACGCCGGCTGCCTCGAAGTGAGCCGAGAGGGGCTTGTTCACCTTGCGGGGGTCGATCTGGCCGTACGCGATCTGCACGGCGTTGTAGCCGTCCTTCTCGGGCGTACGGATCTGCGTGACCACGTTCGGCGCGAGCTCGATGACGGTGACGGGAACGAGCTTGCCGTTCTCGTTCCACACCTGGGTCATGCCGAGCTTCGTGCCCAGCATGCCCTTGGAAACCTTGGAGTTGATGTCAGCCATGTCGAACCTCAGAGCTTGATCTCGATGTTGACGTCGGCCGGCAGGTCGAGGCGCATCAGCGAGTCGACGGCCTTGGGCGTCGGGTCGACGATGTCGATCAGACGCTTGTGGGTGCGCATCTCGAAGTGCTCGCGGCTGTCCTTGTACTTGTGGGGCGACCGGATGACGCACACGACGTTCTTCTCGGTCGGAAGGGGCACGGGTCCGACGACGGTCGCGCCCGCACGGGTCACGGTGTCGACGATCTTGCGTGCGGACGTGTCGATGACCTCGTGGTCATACGACTTCAGGCGAATGCGGATCTTCTGTCCCGCCATTGTCTGCTCTCTCTCTATAAGCGTCGTACCGTCCTGGACCGGGTGGCCCTGGGGCATTGGACGCACGTCGGCGCGGATTGCGCCTCGGCACGAGAACGGCTCTGCGAACCGATCTGCTGCACCACTGTTCTGCTGTCAGCCGGACGCCCGGAGGCGAACGGATGCCCGACCCTCGCCGCGCACGGCGATGCCCTCGAGATGAAGGTGTCGGGATTGTGTTCTGCTACCCGCGGCCTAGAACCCTGTGCTTCCGAAGAGGCACCGTCTATGCACTGCCCTGGCAGTGATCCGGCGCACGCACAGCGGCGACGGAATATCGAACCTGTCTATTCTGCCACGGGCGATTTCACTTCTGCAAACCCGGGCGTGTCGCGCCTCGTGTCCGCCCTCTTCGGCGGGGGTCTGCAGCTCGTCTCAGGCCCGAGTGGAGCGCGGGGCGAGGCATCCCCATGCCTCGCCCCGCTTGGGGAGGGCGTTCAGTGCGAGGGGGCACACCGAACGCGAGGTGCCCAGCGTGAAGGGACGCCGGACGCCTCGACCGAGGGCACGGCGGAAGACCCGCCGCGCAGGCGGGGAGACGCTCTGGCGCAAAGAGTGCGCGCGTCGCACGATGATCCCCAAGATCGTTTTCCCCAGTGTGAACGCGGTAGAACCGCGTGCTTCAGGAAACCGAACCCCTTCGGTTTCCCCGACCGCAAGATCCCCAGGCGGTCTGCATCATCCTACTCGATCTCTCCGTCAGTTCGCCAGTTCGCGCTCGCGCGTGCCGAGATTCCAGAGCGCCCGGGTACGAGAAGAGCGGCGCCCCTCGGAGGAAGCGCCGCTCGTGAACGATCTCGGGCTACTCGTTGCCGACCGCCTTGTCCGCGCTGTCACGGATCTCGTCGATCTTGTCGGCCGCACCGGGAGCGATCTTCTTAGCGAAGTCGGCGACACCGTCGAGCACCTTGTCGCTGATGTCCTCGGCCTGCTCGCTCTTGACGGCCTCGGCGATCTTGTCCTTGTTCTGCTCGTACAGGTCCTTGCCCTTGTTCACGGCGTCGTCGATACCCATGTGGCTCCCCTTCGGAGGTGTGTGTGTCCGGCCGATGAGACCGGACACACTCATTGTGCATGCCCTCCCCCGCCCGCGGAAGCCCGATTAGAGCGTGGAAAACGACAAAGGGGCCGGACCCGAAGGTCCGACCCCTTTGCGAGGAAGCAGATGCTTACTTGATGATCTTCGTCACCGTACCGGCGCCGACCGTACGACCACCCTCACGGATGGCGAAGCCGAGGCCCTCCTCCATGGCGATCGGCTGGATCAGCTCGACCGTCATGTCGGTGGTGTCGCCGGGCATGACCATCTCGGTGCCCTCGGGCAGCGAGATGACGCCGGTGACGTCCGTGGTGCGGAAGTAGAACTGCGGGCGGTAGTTCGTGTAGAAGGGGTTGTGGCGGCCACCCTCGTCCTTGGACAGGATGTACGCGGTGCCCTCGAAGTCGGTGTGCGGCGTAACCGAACCCGGCTTCACGATGACCTGGCCACGCTCCACGTCCTCGCGCTTGGTGCCGCGGAGGAGCAGACCACAGTTCTCGCCGGCCCAGGCCTCGTCGAGCTGCTTGTGGAACATCTCGATACCGGTGACGGTCGTCTTCTGCGTCGGACGCAGACCCACGATCTCGACCTCGGAGTTGATGGCCAGCGTGCCACGCTCGGCGCGACCCGTGACGACGGTGCCACGACCGGTGATCGTGAAGACGTCCTCGACGGGCATGAGGAAGGGCTTGTCACGGTCACGCTCCGGGTCCGGAACGCTGTCGTCGACAGCCTGCATCAGGTCCAGGATCGCCTGGGTCCACTTCTCGTCGCCCTCGAGAGCCTTGAGAGCGGAGACGCGGACGACAGGAGCGTCCTCGTCGAAGCCCTGGCCGGCGAGCAGCTCGCGGACCTCGAGCTCGACGAGCTCCAGGATCTCCTCGTCGTCGACCGCGTCCGACTTGTTCAGCGCGACCAGCAGGTAGGGAACGCCGACCTGCTTGGCGAGCAGCACGTGCTCGCGCGTCTGGGCCATCGGGCCGTCGGTGGCGGCGACCACGAGGATCGCGCCGTCCATCTGAGCCGCACCCGTGATCATGTTCTTGACGTAGTCGGCGTGGCCGGGAGCGTCGACGTGCGCGTAGTGGCGCTTCGGGGTCTCGTACTCGATGTGCGAGATGTTGATCGTGATACCACGCTGGCGCTCTTCCGGCGCCGAGTCGATGGAAGCGAAGTCACGCTGCACGTTCGTGTCGGACGGGTACTTGTCAGCAAGCACCTTCGAGATCGCTGCGGAGAGCGTGGTCTTGCCGTGGTCGACGTGACCGATCGTTCCGATGTTGACGTGCGGCTTGGTCCGCTCGAACTTGGCCTTAGCCACTGGGTCCTCCTCAGGACGTCGTTGTAGAGGTGCCGGGCACTGGTTTGCGACCGGTTCTCTACGGGTTAGGTTCTCAGTTTAGTAGAGAGGGAATGTGAAGTTGTAGGTGACCTGGGAACAGGACGGCGGGCCCTGTTCCCAGGAAGTGTTACTCGCCCTTGGCCTTCTGGACGATCTCGTCGGCCACCGCGCGCGGGACCTCGGCGTAGCTGTCGAACTCCATGGAGTAGACGGCGCGACCGGAGGTCTTGGAACGCAGGTCGCCGATGTAGCCGAACATCTCGGACAGCGGCACCGCAGCGCGCACGACCTTGACGCCGGCGGCGTCCTCCATCGACTGGATCTGGCCACGACGCGAGTTCAGGTCACCGATGACGTCGCCCATGTACTCCTCGGGAGTACGGACCTCGACGGCCATCAGCGGCTCGAGCAGCACGGGGTTGGCACGACGCGCGGCCTCCTTGAAGCCCATGGAGCCCGCGATCTTGAACGCCATCTCCGAGGAGTCGACGTCGTGTGCCGCACCGTCGACGATGGTCGCCTTGACGCCCACCATCGGGTAGCCCGCCAGGACACCGACGTTCATCGCGTCCTGGAAACCGGCGTCGATCGAGCCGATGTACTCGCGCGGGATGCGGCCACCCGTGACCGCGTTCACGAACTCGTACGTCTTCTCGCCGTCGAGCTCGAGCGGCTCGATGTTGAACTGGATCTTGGCGAACTGACCCGAACCACCGGTCTGCTTCTTGTGCGTGTAGTCGTGCTTCTCGACGGCCTTGCGGATCGTCTCGCGGTACGCCACCTGCGGCTTGCCGACGTTCGCCTCGACGCGGAACTCGCGCTTCATGCGGTCGACGAGGATGTCGAGGTGCAGCTCGCCCATGCCCTTGATGGTCGTCTGACCGGTCTCGGGGTTGAGCTCCGTGCGGAAGGTCGGGTCCTCCTCAGCGAGCTTCTGGATGGCGAGACCCAGCTTCTCCTGGTCGGCCTTGGTCTTCGGCTCGATGGCGACCTCGATCACCGGCTCGGGGAACGTCATCGACTCGAGCACGACCGGCTGCTGCGGGTCGGCCAGGGTGTCACCGGTGGTGGTGTCCTTCAGTCCGATCACGGCGTAGATGTTGCCGGCGGTCAGCTTGTCGACCGGGTTCTCCTTGTTGGCGTGCATCTGGAAGATCTTCCCGATGCGCTCCTTCTTGCCCTTGGTCGAGTTGATGACCTGAGCGCCCGACTCGAGCTCACCCGAGTAGACGCGCACGTACGTCAGGCGACCGAAGAACGGGTGCACGGCGACCTTGAAGGCCAGGGCCGCGAACGGGTCCTTCGCGTCGGGGTGACGCTCGATGATCTTCTCCTCGTCCTTCGGGTCGTGCGCCTCGATGGCGGGCACGTCCAGCGGGGACGGGAGGTAGTCGACGACGGCGTCCAGCATCGGCTGCACGCCGCGGTTCTTGAACGCCGAGCCGCAGAGCACCGGGTAGATCTCGCTGGCGATGACCATCTTGCGGATGGCGCCCTTGATCTCTGCGACCGTCAGCTCCTCGCCGCCGAAGAACTTCTCGAGAAGCTCCTCGTCGGTCTCCGCGACCGTCTCCAGCAGCTGCTGGCGGTACTCCTCAGCCTTGTCCTTGAGGTCGGCCGGGATCTCCTGCACCTCGTACGAGGCGCCCATGGTCACGTCACCCTTGGCGTCGCCGGGCCACACCAGTGCGCGCATCTCCACGAGGTCGATGACGCCGACGAAGTCGTTCTCGGCACCGATCGGGAGCTGCAGCACGAGCGGCTTGGCACCGAGGCGGTTGATGATCGTGTCGACCGTGAAGTAGAAGTCCGCGCCGAGCTTGTCCATCTTGTTGACGAAGCAGATGCGGGGGACGTTGTACTTGTCGGCCTGACGCCACACGGTCTCGGACTGGGGCTCCACGCCCTCCTTGCCGTCGAACACGGCGACCGCACCGTCGAGGACGCGGAGCGAGCGCTCCACCTCGACCGTGAAGTCCACGTGACCGGGGGTGTCGATGATGTTGATCTGGTTCTTGTTCCAGAAGCAGGTCACGGCGGCAGACGTGATCGTGATGCCGCGCTCCTTCTCCTGCTCCATCCAGTCGGTGGTCGAGGCGCCGTCGTGCGTCTCGCCGAGCTTGTGGTTGACGCCCGTGTAGAACAGGATGCGCTCGGTCGTCGTGGTCTTGCCGGCATCGATGTGCGCCATGATGCCGATGTTGCGGACCTTGCTCAGGTCCGTGAGCACGTCTTGTGCCACAGGAGTGTCCTTATCTTTTGGAGCAGTCGTACTGCGAAGAGGGGGTGCCCGTCCCTCGGCGGGTGGCCGAGGGACGGGCCGAGCTGATTACCAGCGGTAGTGAGCGAACGCGCGGTTCGACTCGGCCATCTTGTGGGTGTCCTCGCGGCGCTTGACCGCGGCACCGAGGCCGTTCGACGCGTCCAGGATCTCGTTCTGGAGACGCTCGGTCATCGTCTTCTCACGACGACCCTTCGCGTAGCTCACGAGCCAGCGCAGCGCGAGGGTGTTCGCGCGGTGCGGCTTGACCTCGACCGGAACCTGGTAGGTCGAGCCACCGACGCGGCGGCTGCGGACCTCGAGCGTGGGGCGCACGTTGTCGAGCGCCTTCTTGAGCGTGGCGACGGCGTCCTGACCGTTCTTCGCCTCGACACCGCGGAGGGCGCCGTAGACGATCGACTCGGCCAGCGACTTCTTGCCGTCGACGAGGATCTTGTTCACCAGCGAGGTGACGATCGGTGCGCCGTAGACCGGGTCGTTGACGACGGGGCGCTTCGGGGCGGGACCCTTACGAGGCATCTAACTCAACCCTTCTTCGCGCCGTAGCGGGAACGAGCCTGCTTACGGTTCTTGACGGCCTGGGTGTCCAGGGCGCCACGGACGATCTTGTAACGCACACCGGGGAGGTCCTTCACGCGACCGCCGCGGACGAGCACCAGCGAGTGCTCCTGCAGGTTGTGGCCCTCACCGGGGATGTACGCGGTGACCTCGGTCCCGTTGCGGAGCTTCACACGGGCGACCTTGCGCATCGCCGAGTTCGGCTTCTTCGGGGTGGTGGTGTAGACGCGGGTGCAGACCCCGGCCTGCTGCGGGTTCGACTTGAGCGCCGGCGCCTTGGTCTTCGAGACCTTGGGCGAGCGACCCTTGCGAACCAACTGCTGAATGGTTGGCACGTTCTCTCCTCATAGTGCTGCACGGTGACAGCGTGATGGGTTTCACATCATGACCCACCGGCACGCCGGAACCGGCGAGCTTTTGGTGTGGTGGGTATGCCGTGGGGGCGGACCGGCATGGGGCCGACGCCCAGCGCGCACGTCAGGACGTGCACACACCTGATCAAGTGTAATGCCGCGTAACCAACGCGGTCAAATGAGGGCGACCGGCGCCGCCTCAGCTCACGTCGGGGCCGAACGGGGAGTCGAGCGACTCCGTGAGTTCGGCGAGCATGGCTTCGATCTGCGGTTCGACGTGCTGGGACACCGCCGCCTGAATGGAGACGCGGTGGCGCAGCAGCAGGCCGCAGATCTCGCGGCCGATGAGGTTCGCGTACTCGTCGGCGAGGGCCACTTCCTGCCGTAGCGCGATCTTCGCCTCCTCCGACAGGGGCGGCAGCGGCGGGAGCTCCGCCGCGGAGTCGTCGGCGAGACCGGCGATCGTGAACAGGAACGGTGCGCCGGGAACCGGCTCGGGGTCGAGCGGCAGGCCCTCGAACTCGGGAGCCAGGTCCTCGGTCGGGCGGTAGCTGCGTGCTCTGTTCCTGGCCGCTTGGCTGTCGAGCTCGCGCTGGAGCATCGGAAGGTTGCGGGCCGTGTAGTCCGCGACCGCGTGGTCGACGATCGTCTTGATGCGCGTCGACAGCCCGTGCTGCACCCCGTGGGGTGTGTCGCCCGCGATCCCGGCCGCGGCGAGGATGGGCGAACCGAGACAGCGACGGCACGGCGCGACCCGGCCGCGGTGGGTGGCCGGCTCCCAGCGCGGCACCCAGCGCAGCCACGCCTCGACGGCCTGGTCCACCTGCGTCTCCAGTGAGCGCTCCACGACACCAGCGTACGGCGCGTCACCGCTCCCCGCGCGGATTTGCGGGGGGTCACTCCCCCTCGTCGTGCTCCCAGGGCCATCGCGGACGTTCGCTGCGGGTCCGACGGAGGGCGATACCGCTCCAGCCCGCGATCGCCGCGGCCACCAGGACCACCGCGCTAGCGCCGCCCCGGACGAGGTCTCCCGCGACGGCCGTCGCGATGATGAGGCTCTCTGCGGCAGCCAGCACCGCAATCCACAGCGTCGCGAGATGGACCAGCGCGGTGAGGAGTGCGATCACCAGCGCGGAGCCGAACGACGGACGCCGGCGCCGCAGCGTCGCGCCGAGCGACAGAGCGAACGCGACCACCGCCAGGATCATGCCCACCACACCCGGCACCTGCCCGAGGCCCTCCACCGCGATGATGTCCCGATCCGTCGCCACGCTCAGCGCGCCCAGCCCGAACACCGACAGCGCGAAGAACCCGATGGAGGCGAGCACCACCGCGAGGACAGGCGAAACCCCCGCGGACTCGGGCCCGCGGGGGTTCGGCGTGGTGGCGTGCGTGACTACCTCGCCAGCGTCGGGCCGGCTTCGAGGGTGCGCTCGTACTCGCGCTGCGCCTCGGCGTTCAGCTCCGTCTTGCGGGCGCCGCTGCGGGCCACCCAGGCACCGAACCAGATGGTCAGCTCCCTGGCGAACACGAATGCAGCGATGGCGAGCGGGGCGAGCAGCTGCTCCCCCGCGAGCTCCAGGCCCTGCGAAGCGGTGAGCTTCCAGAACGGCGCCTCGAAGAGCTGTCCGAGGATGTGCCCCGCGTACGCGATGAGCCCGACGATGATGCCGAACACCACCCAGAGGCCCCAGCGGCCGCGGTTGATGATCGCGCCGAGGAGCCAGAAGCCCAGGAAGAACACGACGACGGGCGTCCAGTAGCCCCACGTGAGCAGCGGCGCCAGGAAGGCCTCGCCGATGTTCTCGCCCGTGACGTCTCCGGCGATGGCGCGCAGGCCGACCGCGGTGCCGAGGTAGAGGATGGCGAAGGCGACCGTCGCCAGGAGGCCGATCGCCCCGGCCGTTCCGCGGTTTCCGCGGTCGCGCGGCGGCTCCGGAGCCTGAACGAAGATCGGCTGAGGCTGAGCAGCGGCGGCTGCCCCGACGTACGGCTCCGACGGGACGATGCGCGTGTCGGCGTCGTCGGAGTGCGGGGCGTATGCCGTGTCCGCCATGGACGACTCCTCGTGACGCGGCGACCAGGAGGCCGCACCGGGAGTCGGGAAGGCCGCGGTGGCTTCGGCGTCGGCGCGACGGTCGTCCGCGACGCGGTCATCCGGGCGGTCGCCCGCGAACCGGTCGGCGGGAAGGCGCTCGGCGCCGCGGTCCTCGGCGAGCCGATC
>NZ_SSDO01000475.1:0-275 GCF_004794395.1 Microbacterium sp. K41
AACCTCACGGCCGACCCCGAGCTGCGGTACACGCAGAACGGGCTGCCGGTGGCGAACTTCACCATCGCATCGACGCCGCGCAACTTCGACCGTGCCGCGAACGAGTGGAAGGACGGCGAAGCGCTGTTCCTCCGCGCGTCGGTCTGGCGCGAGTTCGCGGAGCACGTGGCGGGCTCGCTGACCAAGGGCATGCGCGTGATCGCGCAGGGCCGTCTGCGTCAGCGTTCCTACCAGGACCGCGAGGGCAACCAGCGCACCGCGATCGAGCTGGAGGT
>NZ_SSDO01000476.1:0-12372 GCF_004794395.1 Microbacterium sp. K41
AGCCGGAACGCGAGCCGCAGGTGGTCGAGCCGCCGGAGCCGCCGCGTCGCGGAGTGGTGGAACCGCCGGATGAGGCGGAGCGTGCCCCGGCCGCGGAGAAGGCTCCGGTCGAGCGTCCGGCCACCCCTCGCACGCACCCGATCGTGCTGCCGGAGGTCGACGTCGCCGAGCTCGGCGTGGCCGACCGTCTCGGCCTCTCCGACCAGGACGACGAGGAAGTGGGCCCGACCTCATGAGAATCGGCCTGATCCTGACCGAGGCCCTCGTGGGTCTCCGTCGCAACATCTCGATGGTCATCTCCGTCGTGCTGGTGACGTTCGTGTCGCTGACCTTCGTGGGCGCGGCGATCCTCATGCAGTCCCAGATCGGCGTGATGCGGGGCTATTGGGCCGAGCGTGCCCAGGTGGCGGTGTACATGTGCTCGGCGGTGTCGGAGTCGGACACCTGCGTCGACGGCGCCGCCAGCGAGGAGCAGGTCGCCGCGGTGCGCGCCCAGCTCGAGGGCGACGCGCTGGCGCCGCTGATCAGCTCCATGACGTTCGACACCAAAGAGGAGACGTACGCCAAGCTCGTCGAGCAGGTGGGCGAGGAGCAGGCGAGCGTGCTCACGCCCGACCAGGCGTTCGAGGTGTTCTTCGTCACGATGAAGGATCCGGGGCAGTCGCAGGTGCTCGCCGAGGCGTTCAGCGGACAGGCGGGCGTGGAGCAGGTGCAGGACCAGTTGCAATACCTCGAGCCGCTGTTCTCCGCGCTCACCGTCGCGACCTACATCGCGGTCGGGATCGCCGTGCTGATGCTGATCGCCGCGACCCTCCTGATCGGGACGACCATCCGACTATCGGCCTACGCGAGACGCAAGGAGATCGGGATCATGCGCCTGGTGGGCGCGTCCAACCGGTTCATCCAGACGCCGTTCGTGCTGGAGGGCGTCTTCGCGGCCTTCCTCGGCTCGGCGCTCGCGTGCGCGGCGGTCGTCGCCGGGGTGCACTTCGGCGTCAACGGCTACCTGCGCGGGCGGGTCCCGTTCATCACGACCTGGGTCACCATGAACGACGCGTTCCTCGTGGTGCCCGTGCTGGTGGGGATCGGCGTCGTGCTGGCGGCGCTGTCGGCCGGCTTCGCGATCCGTCGCTGGCTGCGCACCTGATACCCTGAAAGGCTGCTCGGCCGGATCCTCGGTCGAGCTCGTCACGGCAACAGGAGAGCATCATGCCCAGGGAACGCGGGGAGAAGGTCGTCGCGACCAATCGTCGCGCGCGTCACGACTACACCATCGAGAAGTCGTACGAGGCGGGAATGGTGCTCACCGGCACCGAGGTCAAGTCACTCCGTCAGGGGCGCGCGAACCTCAGCGACGGATACGCGTTCGTCAAGGGGAACGAGGTGTTCCTCGACGCCGTGCACATCCCGGAGTACTCGCAGGGGCACTGGACCAACCACTCCGCCAAGCGCATCCGCAAGCTGCTGCTGCACCGTGAGGAGATCGCCAAGCTCTCCCACGCGGTCTCGGCCGGTGGTTACACCCTGATCCCGCTGAAGCTCTACTTCTCCGACGGCAGGGCCAAGGTCGAGATCGCTCTCGCGAAGGGAAAGCGCGAGTACGACAAGAGGCAGACGCTGCGCGAGCGGCAGGACACGCGCGAGGCCGAGCGGGCCATGCGCCTGCGCAACCGCGTCGGCGAGTAGCCCGCGCCGTCAGGGCGCCGGGGTGAAGCCGAACACGCGGCCGAGGAACGCGAGCTCGCGCTGCAGCGCGTCCACGATGTTCTCCGCGCTGCGGAAGCCGTGCCCCTCTGCCGGATACAGCGCGTACTCGTGCTCGATGCCGTTCGCGGCGAGGGCGTTGCGGATCGCCTCGGACTGCGACGGAGGCACCACGCGGTCCTCGCCGCCCTGGAGCAGCAGCACGGGCACGTCGATCCGGTCGGCGTGCGTGAGGGGTGAACGCTCGACGTACACGTGCTCGTCCTCCGGCAGCCGCCCGACCAGACCGTCGAGGTACGGCGCCTCGAAGTCGTGCGTCTCGGCGGCCAGCAGGCGCAGGTCCGCCACACCGTAGCGGCTGATGCCCGCCGCGAAGGTCCCGCCCCGCACCAGCGCCGACAGAACGGTCCAGCCGCCGGCCGAACCGCCGCGGATCGCGATGCGCGCGGGATCGGCGAGCCCCGCATCGGCCAGGCCCCGCGCGGCGGCGACCACGTCGTCCACGTCGACCACACCCCACTGCCCGACGAGGCGGTCGCGGTAGGCCCGGCCGTAGCCGGTGGAGCCGCCGTAGTTCACATCGAGCACGCCGATGCCGCGGCTCGTGAAGAACGCGACCTCGGACGACGCGGCCCCCGTCACATGCGCGGTCGGTCCTCCGTGGACGAACACGACGTACGGCGGAAGCTCGCCGGGAGCCGCGGTGTGCGCGGGGTTCGCGGGCGGGTAGGCGAACGCGTGCACCGAGCCGTGCGCGCCGTCCACCACGATCGGCTGCGCGCCGGGCATCCACTCCGGATCGGACGGGACCCCACCCGCCACGGCCTCCACGCGGCCCGAGTCGAGGTCGACGCACCACACCCCGGGCGTGGTGCCCGAGCTGTTGCCGCTGAGCAGCACGCGGGAGCCGGACACGTCGTCCACGCTCACGTGCCCGTCGGCGGGGAGGTCCAGCGCGGTGCTCGTCGTGCCGTCCGCCGGGAGCACGTGCACCTCGTCGCGGCCGTTCGTGCGCGCGGCGACCACGCGTCCGTCCGCCAGCGGCTGGAACCACCGGTTGCCCAGCACCCACAGGCCGTAGCCGGTGTCGGCGTCGGTCCCGGTCAGGGCGATCGGTGCGGCTGCGGGTGTCACGCCGTCGACGTGAAGGCGCTGCACCTGCCAGCGCCCGGACGCGTCGTCGGCGTACATGAGCGCGGTGTCGTCGAGCCACTCCGGCTGCAGGGCGGCGGACGACGCGATGCGCACGACCTCGCCGTCGGCGAGCGACGCGATCGCGAGCTGCGCCTCGTCCCACGGCATCGTCCGCTCGTGCCACTCGACCCAGGCCACCCGCGTGCCGTCGGGCGACAGCGCCGGGTGCGCGAAGAAGCCCGTGCCCTCCGCGATCACCCGGAGCGCGCCGTCGTCCTCGGCCGCGGAGCCGTCCACCGGGATCTCGACGATGCCGCGCCGGTGCGGGTCCGGACGGAGGTCTTCGCGCACGGCCAGCAGTCGTCCGCTCTGCAGTCGGAGTCCGCCGTACGACGCACCGGCGGGCGTGAGCGGCTCGGGCTCGCCCCCGGGGACGAGGCGATGCACGCGCTGATCCGCGCCCGAGACGAAGAACAGCGCACCGTCGCCGGCCGTCCACGCCCCGCCGCCGTACTCGTGCACGCGCGACCGCGCGCTCCACGGAGCCGGCAGGATCTCGGCGCCGGAGGAGCTGCGTACAGTCACGCGTCCGGCTTCGGCCGGCACGGACTCGCCCCACCAGATCTCCGACCCGGCGAACCGGGCGCCGTCGATGCGCGGTGCGGAGGTCGCGACAGACGCGGCGGTGAAGGGGGAGGGCCAGGAACCGAAGGGCAGCGACGACATGCCTCGAGCCTAGGCGGACCGACACACGGCGTCACACACGTGCGGGCCCGCGCGGGGCTGTTCTAGGTTGCTGGAAACGCCCGGTTCGTCCAGGGCGTGGAGCGACAGCCGAGCCCGGCACCCGCCCGCGAACGACACGCCTCCCGTGCCGTCCGCGCGCCCCGGCCCCCTGTCCCCAGGAGTGAAGATGTCCACCGAGATCGACACCACCGGCACCGCCCGCGTGCCGTTCTCCTTCGAGCTCTACCCCCCGCGCAACGCGTCGAGCGAGGAGGCGCTGCACGAGACCGTCCTGCGCCTGGCCGCAGCCGGTCCGGAGTTCCTGTCGGTGACCTACGGTGCCGGCGGCTCCACCGGGGGGCGCTCGCTCGACGTGCTGCGCTTCATCCGCACCCACACCGACGTCGAGCCCCTCGCACATCTCACGTGCGTCGGCAACACCTACGCCGGGGCGACCGCGCTCATCCGCGAGTTCCTCGACGCGGGGATCCTCAGCTTCCTCGCCCTGCGGGGCGACCCGCCCGCCGGGCAGACCGAGGACTTCCTCGGCGACCTGGAGAGCGCGGCCCAGCTCGTCCAGCTGATCGACCGCGTGCAGGCCGAGCGTGCGCCGTACGAGGAGTCGCCGGTTCCCGGGATCCCCGGTGCCGCCCGGGTCGCGCCGCGGCGGAGGGTGAACATCGCGGTGGCCGCGTTCCCGAAGGGCCACCCGCGGGCGACCCACCGCACGCAGGACGTGGAGGCCCTGCTCGCGAAGCAGGCCGCCGGTGCGACGTTCGCGATCACGCAGCTGTTCTTCCACGCCGACGACTACCTGGCCTTCGTGGAGCGTGCCCGCGCGGCCGGGGTGACCATCCCGATCCTGCCCGGCATCATGCCCATCACCTCGCCCGCTCGGCTTTCCCGCGTGCTGGAGCTCACGGGAGAGGAGCTGCCCGGAGAGCTCTCCATCGCCCTCGACGTGGAGCCGACCGCCGAGGGGCGCCGCGAGATCGGCATCGCCTGGGCCGCGCGCCTGGCCGCGCAGGTCGTGGCCGGCGGCGCCCCCGGCGTGCACCTCTACGCCTTCAACCAGCACGAGACCGTCCTCACCGTCCTCGCCGAAGCCGGCATCCTCCCGGCTCTGCGCCGTTAGACCCCCGCCGAAAGGAAACACCATGACCGCATTTCCCGAGGGAACCATCCTCGGCTACCCCCGCATCGGCCGTCGCCGCGAGCTCAAGAAGGCCGTCGAGGCGTTCTGGGCGGGCCGCATCGACGAGCAGGAGCTGGAGCGCACGGCCGCCGAGCTGCGCGCCGCCACCCGAGAGCGGCTCGCCGCGCTCGGCCTCGGCCGGGACGACTCCGCGATCCCGGAGTCCTTCTCGTTCTACGACCAGGTGCTCGACGCCGCGGTGACCGTGGGCGCGATCCCCTCGCGCTTCGAGCACCTGCGCGCCGCCGACGGCACGGTCGGCCTCCCGGCGTACTTCACGATCGCGCGGGGCGAGGGGGAGCGCGCGCCGCTGGAGATGACGAAGTGGTTCGACTCGAACTACCACTACCTCGTGCCGGAGATCGGTCCGGAGACGGTGTTCTCGCTGTCCAGCGACCGGCTCGTGCGCGAGGTCGCAGAGGCCGCTGCCGCAGGCTTCACGACCCGCCCGGTCGTGGTCGGCCCGGTCACCCTGCTGGCGCTCGCGAAGGCCTCGGACGACGCCCCCGAGGGCTTCGATCCGCTGTCGCGCCTGGACGACGTGCTCCCCGTGTACCGGGAGCTGCTCGCCCGCCTCCGGGCCGCGGGAGCGACCTGGGTGCAGCTCGACGAGCCGGCGCTCGTGAGCGAGTCGCTCCCCGCCGACACCGCCGCCCTGGCGACCGCGGCCGAACGTGCACTCGCCGTGCTCGGGGGAGCGGAGGACCGTCCGTCGATCCTCGTCGCCGCCCCGTACGCGGCGCTCGACGCCGTGTTCCCGGTCCTCGCGGCCGCGCCCGTCGAGGCGATCGCGGTCGACCTGGTCCGTGGCGCTGTGCCGTCCGCGGCGGAGGGTCTCGCGGACAAGACGCTCGTCGGCGGCGTGATCGACGGGCACAACATCTGGCGGGGCGACCTGGCCGCGGCGTTCGCCACGCTCGAGCGTCTGCGCGACCTGGGGGCCGCGGCCGTGTCGGCCTCCACCTCGACCTCGCTGCTGCACGTGCCGCACGACGTCGCCGACGAGACCTCGCTCGACCCCCGCCTGGTGTCGTGGCTGGCGTTCGCCGATCAGAAGGTGCAGCAGGTCGGCGTGCTGGCCCGCGGGCTGTCGCAGGGTCCCGAGGCGATCGCCGCCGAGCTCGACGAGGCCTCGGCGGCCCTGCGCGACCGGCTGGATGCGCCCGGCGTGCGCGACGGCGCGGTGCGCGAGCGGGCGCTGGTCGACGCCGACTTCTCTCGGGTGTCCTACGAGGAGCGGGAGAGTGCGCAGGAGGCGCTCGGCCTCCCGGTCCTGCCCCTGACGACGATCGGGTCGTTCCCGCAGACCGCCGACATCCGTCGCGCACGGGCACGGTTCACGCGCGGTGAGATCCCCCGCGACGACTACGACGACTTCCTGCGCCGGGAGATCGCCGCGGTCGTGTCGCTGCAGGAGGACCTCGGACTCGACGTGCTGGTGCACGGGGAGCCGGAGCGCAACGACATGGTGCAGTACTTCGCCGAGAACCTCGACGGCTTCGCGGTCACGGAGCACGGGTGGGTGCAGTCGTACGGCTCCCGCGCCACACGCCCGTCGATCCTGTGGGGCGACGTCTCCCGGCCGGCACCGATCACGGTCGACTGGTCCGGATACGCGCAGTCGCTCACCGCGAAGCACCTCAAGGGCATGCTCACGGGGCCGGTGACGATCCTCGCGTGGTCGTTCGTGCGCGACGACCAGCCGCTGGGGGAGACCGCGAACCAGGTCGCCCTGGCGCTGCGCGAGGAGATCGCCGACCTCGAGGCTGCGGGCATCGCCGTGATCCAGGTCGACGAGCCGGCCCTGCGCGAGCTGCTGCCGCTGAAGAAGGCCGATCAGCCGTCCTACCTGGACTGGTCGGTGGCGTCGTTCCGTCTGGCGACCGGTGGGGCAGCACCGGGCACGCAGGTGCACACGCACCTCTGCTACTCGGAGTTCGGTGTCGTGATCGACGCGATCCGCGCGCTGGACGCCGACGTCACGTCCATCGAGGCCGCCCGCAGCCGGATGGAGGTCGTCGCGGACATCGCCGAGGCCGGGTTCGACCACGGCATCGGCCCCGGCGTCTACGACATCCACTCCCCGCGGGTTCCCGCGGTGGAGGAGGTGGAGTCCCTGCTGCGTCGCGCCGTGGAGGAGATCCCCACGCGGCAGCTCTGGGTCAACCCGGACTGCGGCCTCAAGACCCGCGGCTACGAGGAGACCACCGCGTCGCTGCGGAACATCGTCGAGGCCACGCGCCGCGTGCGCGCCGAGGTGGGCGCCTCGGTCTGATGATGTGACGAAGGCCCTCTCCGAGCGATCGGGGAGGGCCTTCGTCGTGTCCGGGTCAGACGGCTCGCAGCACCGCGACGACCTTGCCGAGCACCACGGCCTCGTCGCCGAGGATGGGCTCGAAGGCGGTGTTCCGCGGCAGCAGCCACGTGTGTCCATCGCGGCGACGGAGCACCTTGACGGTGGCCTCGCCGTCGAGCATCGCCGCGACGATCTCGCCGTTCTCGGCGTCGTGCTGCGAGCGGACGACGACCCAGTCGCCGTCGCAGATGGCGGCGTCGATCATCGACTCGCCGGAGACCTTGAGCATGAACAGGTCGCCCTTGCCGACGAGCTGCCGGGGGAGCGGGAAGATCTCCTCGACCTGCTGGTCCGCGGTGATGGGCACGCCGGCGGCGATGCGGCCGACGAGGGGCACGAGCGCGGCGTCGCCGACGGGAGTCGTGACATCGGCCGGGTTCTCGGCGCCGGAGCCGGTGCCGGGCAGGTCGATCAGCACCTCCATGGCCCGCGTCTTGCCCGGGTCTCGACGCAGGTAGCCGCTCAGCTCCAGCTGGCCGAGCTGGTGCGTGACGCTGGAGAGCGACTTGAGCCCGACGGCGTCGCCGATCTCGCGCATGCTCGGCGGGTAGCCGTTCTGGGCGATGGCGGCCTGGATGACCTCCAGGATCGCCATCTGCTTGGGGCTGAGGCTCTTGCGACGGCGGGTCCGCGGCGCCTCCGACTCCGGGGCTGTGGTCTCGCTCATGATGCTCCTTCAGTGCGTGAGATCCGACGTCGCTCTTCGAATGTCGGTGGCCCGTGGTGGGGTGTCCTTGTCGAAACCGTATCCGAGAATCGCGCCGATCTGGAAGATCTGTTCGAGCGTGTCGGACGATTCGTGGACAGGGTTTCGAAGACAGCTTGACAGATGTTCGAACTCGAAGATATCTTCGGAACGTAGCTTCGCATTCACGGCTCCCGGCCGAGTCGCGGATGCGAACGCTACGCCAACCTCCCCGGGCCCTCGCGGCGCCGGGACAGTGAAGGAGCAGACATGAGCACCATCAGCCTCAGCACCGCGACCGCGATCTCCGCCATGGCCCGTCCGGCCACGCGGCTCCGGCTCACGGCTCGCGGTCGCGGTGTGCTGCTCGCGGTCGCGTCCGTCCCGCTCGCCGTCGGCATCGCCTTCGCGGCGATCAGCGGCGGCAGCGCCATCGCCTCCGGTGCCGACAAGCCCGTGGCTGCCGTCGAGACCATCACGGTCATGCCCGGTGACACCCTCTGGTCGATCGCCGGCTCGATCGCTCCCGAGGCCGACCCGCGCGACGTGATCGGCGACATCAGCCGCATGAACCTGCTCCGCGGCGGAGAGATCCAGATCGGTCAGGAGCTCGCGATCCCGGCGCAGTACGCGGAGTGACGCATGGCCGTCGGTGCCGCCTCGTCCTCTTAACATGGATAGGGTGACCCTCTCCCTCAACGATCTCCCGCTGCGCGACGATCTGCGCGGACTCACTCCGTACGGCGCACCGCAGGCACCGCTACCGATCGCCCTCAACGTCAACGAGAACACGCATCCCGTTCCTGACGAGGTCGCCAGTGACATCCTCGACGACATCGCCGTGGCGATCCGCGACGTCAACCGCTATCCCGACCGGGAGTTCACCACGCTGCGGGAGGCGTTCGCGGACTACCTCGGTCACGGGCTCACGGCCGAGCAGATCTGGGCGGGCAACGGCTCGAACGAGGTGCTGCAGCACATCCTGCAGGCGTTCGGCGGACCGGGGCGGACGGCGTTCGGCTTCGCTCCGACCTACTCGATGTATCCGCTGATCGCGCAGGGCACGGGTGCGTCATGGGTCGCCGGCACCCGGCACCCCGACTACTCGATCACCCCGGAGGAAGCCGCGGAACAGGTGAGCGCCGCCGACCCCGACGTGGTGATCCTGTGCTCGCCCAACAACCCCACCGGTACGCCGCTCGGGCTCGACGTCGTCGCGGCGGTCTACGAGGCCGCGCGCGGCGTGGTGATCGTCGACGAGGCGTATCAGGAGTTCGCACCGCACGACGCGCCGTCCGCGCTCACGCTCCTCGACGGCCGTCCGCGGCTCGCTGTGTCGCGCACCATGAGCAAGGCCTTCGCGTTCGCCGGAGCGCGCGTCGGCTACCTGGCCGCAGACCCCGCGTTCATCGACGCGCTCCGCCTCGTGCGGCTGCCGTACCACCTGAGCGCGCTCACGCAGGCCGCGGCGGTGGCGGCGCTGCGCAACGCCGACGTGATGCTCGGCATGGTCGAGGAGATCGTCGAGCAGCGCGACCGCATCACAGCGACGCTGGAGGCACTGGGGTACACGCCCCACGAGTCCTGGTCGAACTTCGTGCTGTTCGGTGGCGTGGCCGACCCGCAGGCCACGTGGCGGCAGTTGTACGACCGCGGCGTGCTCGTGCGCGACGTCGGCATCCCCGGCCACCTCCGCGTCAGCGCGGGCACCGAGGCCGAGACGACCGCGTTCCTGGACGCCCTGGCCTCGATAGGATCGGCATCATGACCACCCCCGCGAACCCCGCCCGCACCGCGCGTCGTGTGCGCAGCACGTCGGAGTCGACCGTCGAGCTGGAGCTGAACCTCGACGGCACCGGGGTGAGCCGCATCGACACCTCGGTGCCGTTCTTCGACCACATGCTGACGGCGTTCGCGAAGCACTCGCTGACCGATCTCACCGTCCGCGCCTCCGGCGACACGCACATCGACGCGCACCACACCGTGGAAGACGTCTCGATCGTGCTGGGTCAGGCCATCCTGGAGGCGCTGGGCGACAAGGCGGGCATCTCGCGCTACGGCGATGCGCTCGTGCCGCTCGACGAGGCGCTGGCGCAGGCCGTCGTCGATATCTCCGGTCGTCCGTACCTCGTGCACGAGGGCGAGCCCGTCGGTTTCGAGCAGCACCTCATCGGCGGGCACTTCACGGGCTCGCTCGTGCGCCACTCCTTCGAGGCCATCGCGTTCAACGCGGCGCTGACGGTGCACGTGCGCGTGCTCGGCGGCCGTGACCCGCACCACATCGCCGAGGCGGAGTACAAGGCCTTCGCGCGCGCGTTCCGTCAGGCGAAGGCGCTCGACCCGCTCGTCGACGGCATCCCGTCCACCAAGGGGGCCCTGTGAGCGCGGCACCCCGCGTCGCGGTCTTCGACTACGAGTCAGGCAACGTGCACTCCGCGGTCAAGGCGCTCGTGGCTGCGGGCGCCGACGCGGTGCTCACGCGCGACCGCAGTGAGGCGCTCGAGGCCGACGGCTTCGTCGTGCCGGGGGTCGGGGCGTTCCAGGCCGTGCGTGATGCGCTGCACGCGCACGGGGGCGACGAGATCATCGGGCGGCGTCTCGCGGGCGGTCGCCCCGTGCTGGGCATCTGCGTCGGCATGCAGGTGCTGTTCGAGCACGGGGTCGAGCGCGGCCACGACACCGCGGGCCTGGGGGAGTGGCCGGGCGCGGTCACCGAGCTCAACGCTCCCGTGCTGCCGCACATGGGCTGGAACACGGTCGACCCCGGCGAGGACACGGTGCTGTTCCGCGGCATCGAGGAGGAGCGGTTCTACTTCGTGCACTCCTACGCGGCGCAGTCGTGGGAGCTCGACGTGATCCCGCCGTTCCCCCAGCCGGTGCTGACCTGGGCCACCTACGGCGATCCCTTCCTGGCGGCCGTGGAGAACGGACCGCTGTCGGCGACGCAGTTCCACCCGGAGAAGTCGGGCGAGGCGGGCATCCAGCTGCTGCGCAACTGGGTCACCAGCCTCTGAGCCCGTGAGCCGGGGGCTGTCGCACGCGGCCGGTCCGGCCGCTCGGCGTCAGAGCCCTCTGGCGACGGCGGCCGCCGCCGACAGCCACGCTCGCTGCGTCCGTCCGGCGAGGGCGGTGTAGCGCAGCGGGCCGTCGACCATCTCCCGGTCGAACGGGATCGCATGCACCTCTCGGCAGAGCGAGCGATACCCGTCGGACACCGCGCCGATCTCGGTCGGTGTCGCGTGGGGATCGGCCTGCGAGACGATCACGACCGCCTGCTCGACGAGGTGAGCCGAGCGCTCGTCGCGTTCGGCGAGGGCCTCGAGCAGGAGGGCCCCGGCCTCGGCGTGGTCTCCGCGGGAGGTGGTCGCGACCACGAGCTGATCCGTGTGGTCGATCATCCGGCGCCACAGCGGGTCGGTCTCATCGTTGCCCGAGTCGACGAAGATGAGTCGGTAGAACCGGGAGGCCACCGTGTGCAGCACGTCGACCTCGGCCGGGCCCAGGCGATCGTCGTGTGCCAGGCGTGGCGGCTGCGAGCGGAGGACGTCGAACCGGTCGCGCGGCTGGTGATGAACGTAGTCCGCCAGGTCAGCGGCTTGGGCGCCCGGGCTGATCAGGCGGCTGCTGTCGGAGAGCATCTCCCGCAGGGTGTTGCGGTGTGATGCCGATTCCGTGCGCCAGCCGAGGGTCCCGCGCGTCTGGTGGTTGTCCCAGGCGAGCACGCCCGCACCCCCGAACCGGGCGAACACCGCGGCGAGAAGCGCTGTGGTGGGTGTCTTCCCCGCGCCGCCCTTGCTGTTCACGATCGCGATCGTGCGCGGCCCGGACCACTGGCGACTCACAGCGGCCTCGTCGCGGCGGAACGCCTCCTCGACGGAGCCGGGACCGAAGTCCATGCCGATGCGGTTGAGGGCGCCGCGGAACCCCATCCGGGCGGGCTCGGCCGGAAGCTCCTCGGTGAGGAAGGACGGGCGGGTCGTGGTCTCGCGCTGCGGCGAGCGACGGCGGCTTCGCCCTGACGATGCGGCGTGCGCAGATGCGTTCTGCGCGGAAGCGTCGGCGGATCCGGCGGCGCGGGACTCGGCGGGTTCGGGGGACCGGGGGGATGCGGATGCGTGGGCAGGGGACGCGACGGGTTCGGGGGACTGGGCGGATGCGGATGCGGGGGCGGGGGTCATGATCTCTGCCGGTGTGCTGGTGGGGGTGGGCGCCACGGCCGGCATCTGTGCCTGTGTCGGTGTCCGTACCGGTGTCGGTGCCGGTGTCGCGGTCGGTGTCGCGGTCGGTGTCGGTGTCGTGGTCACCGTCGGTGTCGGTGTCGGTGTCGGTGTCGGTGCCTGTGCCGGTGCCGGTGCCTGTGCCTGTGTCGGTGTCGGTGTCGGTGTCGGTGTCGGTGTCGGTATCGCGTTCGGTGCCGAGGTCGAGGCCGGTTCCGTTGCCGAGGCCGGTACCGGTGCCGAGGTCGGTGACGGTGTCGCGGCGCGCGTGGGTGCCGCGATCTGTGCGGGTGCGCGGGTGGGGGTGACCGCGGGGGTCGCGGACTGGGACGCGCGCCCCGAAGCGCGTGCGGGC
>NZ_SSDO01000477.1:0-15932 GCF_004794395.1 Microbacterium sp. K41
CCGCGCTCGTCGCCGCCGGGGCGCTCCTCGCCGGAGCCGCGCCCGCCGCGGCCGAGGGCGAGACCTACGTGATCGGCACCGACACCACGTTCGCCCCGTTCGAGTTCACGGACGCGAACGGCGAGCTCGTCGGCATCGACATGGACCTGCTGCGCGCGATCGCGAAGGACCAGGGCTTCGAGGTCGAGATCCGCCAGCTGGGCTTCGACGCCGCCGTGCAGGCCCTCCAGTCCAACCAGGTCGACGCGGTGATGGCCGGCATGTCAATCACCGAGGAGCGCCAGCAGACGTTCGACTTCAGCGACCCCTACTTCACCAGCGGCGTGCAGCTGGGGGTGCTGGAGTCCAGCGACATCGAGTCGCTCGACGACCTCGACGGCAAGGCGGTCGCGGTCAAGACCGGCACGCAGGGCCAGACCTTCGCCGAGGAGAACCAGGAGAAGTACGGCTTCCGCATCACGCCCTACCAGGACACGACCGACATGGTCGATGCCGTGAAGGCCGGGCAGGCGGTCGGCTACTTCGAGGACTTCCCGGTGCTCGCGTACGGCATCCAGCAGGGGTCGGGCTTCCGGCTGATCGGCGATCCGGAGCTCGGCGGCGAGTACGGCTTCGCGGTCAACAAGGGGCAGAACGCCGAGCTGCTGGAGATGTTCAACGCGGGGCTCGCGAACCTCCAGGACTCGGGCGAGTACGACGAGATCGTCGACACGTACCTCGCCTCGGGTGAGGGCGAGCAGAGCGCGCAGCCCACCGACATCATCTCCGTCGCGGTGAAGTACTGGCCCGCGCTCATGCAGGGTCTGTGGCTCACGATCCTCGCCACGATCGTCGCGGTGGTCGCGGCCTTCATCCTCGGCATCATCTTCGGCTTCGGGCGCATCTCGAAGTTCGCGCCGTTCCGCTGGGTCGCCACGGCCTACGTGTACGTGTTCCGCGGCACCCCGATCCTGATCCAGGCGTTCTTCGTGTTCTTCGCGATCCCGCAGCTGATCCCCGACCTGAAGTTCGACCCGTTCGTCGCCGGTGCGATCACGCTGTCGCTCAACACCGGTGCCTACATGACCGAGATCATCCGCGGCGGTATCCAGGCGGTCGACCCCGGTCAGGCCGAGGCCTCGCGTTCGCTGGGCCTGAGCCACTGGAAGACGATGCGCAAGGTCGTGCTGCCGCAGGCGTTCCGCATCATGATCCCCTCGTTCGTGAACCAGGGCATCATCACCCTCAAGGACACCTCGCTCATCAGCGTGATCGGCCTCGCGGAGCTGACCTTCGTGTCGCGCCAGATCATCGCCTCCACCTACCTGTCGGCGCAGGTGCTCACCATCGTCGCCATCATCTACTTCGTCGTGATCACGCTGCTGACGCTGCTCGCGAACCGCCTGGAGAGGACGCTCAACGCATGAGCAAGATCGACGTCAGGAACCTGCACAAGTCGTTCGGCGACAACGAGGTCCTGAAGGGCATCGACCTCACGGTCGACGACGGCGAGGTCGTCGCGGTGATCGGGCCCTCCGGCTCGGGCAAGTCCACGCTGCTGCGGTGCCTCAACAAGCTCGAGGAGCCGACCTCGGGGCACGTCGTCATCGACGGGGTCGACCTCACCGACAAGAGCGTCAAGCTCGACGAGGTGCGCCAGCGCATCGGCATGGTCTTCCAGCACTTCAACCTGTTCCCGCACATGACCGTGCTGGAGAACATCACCCTCGCGCCGGTTGAGCTCGGCCGCATGACCAAGGCCCAGGCGCGCGAGCGGGCGCTGTCGCTGCTGGAGCGCGTGGGACTGTCGGAGAAGGCGGACGCCAAGCCCGCGTCGCTCTCCGGAGGCCAGAAGCAGCGGGTGGCCATCGCCCGTGCACTCGCGATGGACCCCGAGATCATGCTGTTCGACGAGGCCACCAGTGCGCTCGACCCGGAGATGGTCGGCGAGGTGCTGCAGGTGATCCGCGACCTGGCCGAGGGCGGCATGACCATGGTGCTCGTGACGCACGAGATGGGCTTCGCGCGCGAGGTGTCCGACCGCACGGTGTTCATGGACGGCGGTGTCGTGGTCGAGGAGGCTGCGCCCGCCGAGCTGTTCGGCTCCCCCAAGAACGAGCGCCTGCAGGACTTCCTGTCGAAGGTGCTCTGACCGATCCGTTCCGCGGCGGGGCGCGTTACTCGCGGACGGGTGCGGGGTGGCGGCGGATGGTCGCGCTGACCAGTGCCGCGACAGCGCAGAGGCCGGCGGCGGCGAACCACGCGACCGTGTACTGGCCGGTGTGGTCGCGCACGAGCCCGGCGAGGATCGAGGCGATGCCCGCACCGATCTGGTGAGCCGCGAACACCCAGCCGAACACCAGCGGGCCGCGGTCGCCGAACACCTCGCGGCACAGCGCGATCGTCGGCGGCACCGTGGCGACCCAGTCGAGGCCGTAGATCACGATGAACACGATGATGCTGGGCTGCACCTCGGCCGACAGCAGGCTGGGCAGGAACAGCAGGCTCACCCCGCGCAGGGCGTAGTACGCGGCGAGCAGGATGCGCGGGTTGACGTGGTCGGTCAGCCAGCCGGAGAACACGGTGCCCGCGATGTCGAAGATCCCGACCACGGCCAGGAGTCCGGCGGCTGTCGTGGTCGGCATGCCGTGGTCGTGTGCGCTGGGGATGAAGTGCGTGCCGATCAGGCCGTTCGTGGTCGCGCCGCAGATCGCGAAGCCGATCGCGAGTGCCCAGAACGTCTTGGTGCGGGCGGCCTCGCGGAGCGTGCGGATGGCGAGGGCAGCGGCACCCCAGGCGTTGCCGCGGGGCAGGGGTGCCGGTGGGGAGGCGGGCGCGGGCTCGCCGTAGCGTCCGACGCCGAGGTCGCTCGGGCGGTTGCGCACGAAGATCCACACCAGGGGTGCGACCGCGAGCGCGCCGCCCGCGATGATGAACGACGCCCCGCGCCAGCCGATGTCCTCCGCCGCGGCCGCGATGACCGGCAGGAAGATCAGCTGCCCGGTGGCGCTGCCCGCGGTGAGCACGCCGGACACGAGACCGCGGCGCGTCGCGAACCAGGTGTCGGTGATGGTCGCGGCGAACACGAGCGCCATCGATCCGGTGCCGAGTCCGATCAGCACGCCCCACGTGAGGATGAGCTGGGCGGGGGTGGCGACGAGCACGCTCAGGGCGGCGCCCGCACCGATCACGAACAGGGCGGTGACGGTGACCGCGCGGATGCCGAAGCGTTGCATGAGCGCGGCCGCGAAGGGGGCGATCAGCCCGTACAGCAGCAGGTTGACGGAGACCGCGAGCGACAGCTCGGCCGTCGTCCAGCCGAACTCCTCCTCCAGCGGCACCATGAGCACGCCCGGCGCCGCCCGGAACCCCGCGGCGCCGATCAGGGCGATGAGGGCGACGAGGGCGACCGTCCAGGCGGGGTGGAGGCGGCGACGGCGTGCGGGTGGGTCCTGTACGGGCTCGTCGACGGACTCGGCGGTCATGCGTTCGCTCCGGTGTGCAGCGCGAACGGCTCGCCGCCCATGCTGCGCCGGGCCCACCGGGTGCTGTGCGCGTCGAGCGGGGCGTCGCAGTGCGCGCACCAGTCCACGGAGACGGCGGTGTCACCGCAGCGCGCGCACGAGACCTCGAGCCCCCAGGGGCCGTCCGGGTCGGTCGTGCGGCTGAAGCGGGCGTACGCGTGGAGGATCGGCAGCGTCGCCAGTCCGGCGTCGGTCAGGCGGTAGCCGCTGCGAGCCTCGCTCGGGTCTTCGCGGGTCAGGAGCCCGGCGTCGTGCATGGCGGTGAGCCGGCGCGACAGCACGGAGTCGGCGGCACCGGTGGCCGCGCGCAGCTCGTCGAAGCGGGTGCGGCCGGAGAACAGCTCGCGAAGAAGAAGGAGGACCCAGGGGTCGGCGAGCACGTCGGCCGAGCGGGCGATCGGGCACGTCGCGGACGACCAGTCGGAACGGAGGGGCATGCCGTCACTTTCTTGAAGAAAGTCGGCGGTGTCAAGCGCCGTGCTCGACGGTGGCAGGATTCCGGCGAACGATGGCGCGGAGGCGGGGTTCCGGATACCGTCGGCGGCTGCGGACGTCGCCCAGCCGTCGCCCACCGCGTTGGTATCGTGTTACACATTGCCCTCTTCCTCTGCAAGGAGATCCCATGCCCACGCCGTTCACGGGTGCCCGCCGCATCCGCCTGCTCACCGCCGTCGCGGCGGTCGCCGTCTCCGTGACGGGCTGCGCCTCCCCGGGCGCCGCTCCGAGCGCGAGCCCCACCGATGATGCGGGGGCCGCGCTCAACACCGAAGAGCTTCGGCTGTCGCTCCCTCTCGACGGCTCCGACGAACCGCTCTCCGCCGCGATGATCGAGAGCGGAGGGCTCGCCGATGTGGTGGCCGACTTCCGGTCGGCTCTGGCCGACGCTGACGCCGGAGACGTCGCGGACCTCGCGGAGGAGTCGGGCCAGGCGCTGTGGACCGCAGCGGTGACCGCAGCGCAGGGGAGTGATCAGGAGCGCGCCGACGAGGACCGCGGGTTGTACTGGGCGCGGCTCGCGATGCGGGTGGACCTCAAGAAGTGGGCATCCGATGGCGATCGGACGAAGCACCTCGATGCCGCCCTCGCCGCGCTGGAGGATGCGTCACGCGGGTACGGCGACGCGGTGTTCGCGTCCGACGGCGCTCGGCACGTCATGCTCAGCGGATTCGATCCGTTCGGCGACTGGGAGAAGACCCCGGGGCTGAGCAATCCCGCCGCCTCGATCGCGCTTCACCTCGACGGCCGCACGATCGACACGCCCACCGGGCCGGTCGTGTTCCAGGCGGTCATGCTGCCGGTGAACTGGCAGGCGTTCGACGACGAGGCCGTCGAACGGGCCTTCGCCCCGGCTCTCGCCGAGGGCGACGCCGACGCCGACCTCGCCGTCACCGTGAGCCAGGGCGGCTACGACGACTTCGAGATCGAGCAGTGGGCGGGAGCCTGGCGTGACGGAACCCCGGACAACGTCGGTGCCGGGGAGAAGGAGGGATATCGCGAGGAGGTGCCGTTCGCGTCGTCGTTCCCGCAGCCGGACACCGAGCCGCAGTTCATCGAGACCACGCTGCCCGTCGACGCCATGATCGCCGCAGGGACCACGCCATACGGGGTGAAGCTCAACCCGATCACCTGCACGGCGACGACGGCCGAGCGCGCCGACGACGGTGTCCAGTGCGACACGGTGGCGCCCGTAGCGGGTGCGTTCGCCTCATCCGGCTCCGGCGGGGCGTACCTCTCCAACGAGAGCATGTACCGCGTGAACCGCCTGCGTCAGGCGCTCGGCCGCGACGACATCCGCGGCGGGCACCTGCACACCCCTCTGCCGAAGGAGCCGACGAAGGGCACGGAGATCCCGTCCGAGCGTCGCGCCATCGTCGACCAGGCGACCGCGCTGCTGCTCGCTGCGGCGACCGCCGGCTGAACCGGGCCGCGCGCTACTCGGCGACGCGGGCGGCGATGTCGCTGCGGAAGTGCGCGCCCTCGAGTCGGATGCGCCCGATCGCGTCGTACGCGCGGTCGCGCGCCGTGCGGAAGTCCGGGGCGACGGCGACCACGTTCAGCACGCGGCCGCCCGTGGCGATGAGGGAGCCTCCGGGCGCGTCGGGGCTCGCGGTCGCGGCGTGCACCAGGCGCACACCCTCGACCTCGGCCGCCGCGTCCAGGCCCTCGATCGGACGGCCGGTCTGCGGCGACTCCGGGTAGCCCTCGCTCGCGAGGACCACGGTGATGGCGGCGTCGTCACGGAACTCCGGCTCCGGCTGATCCTCGAGCGTGCCCGAGGCCGCGGCGAACAGCAACTGCGACAGCGGGGTCTGCAGCCGCGGCAGCACGACCTGCGTCTCGGGGTCGCCGAAGCGCGCGTTGAACTCGATCACCCGCACGCCGTTCGGGGTGAGGATGAGCCCGGCGTACAGCAGCCCGATGAACGGCGTGCCCTCCGCGTCGAGCTGCCGGACCACGGGGAGCGCCACGTCGCGCGTGACCTCCTCGACGAAGGCCTGCTCGCTGCCGAACTGCTCCGCGAGCCACGGCAGCGGGGAGTACGCGCCCATGCCGCCCGTGTTGGGACCGGCGTCGCCGTCGTACGCCCGCTTGAAGTCCTGCGCGGGGCTGAGCGCCCGCACGGTGTCGCCGTCGCTCAGGAAGAACAGCGACACCTCGGGACCGGACAGGAACTCCTCCACGAGCACGGGCCCGGCGGGAAGGTACTGCGCGGCGTGCGCGAGCGCCTCGGCGCGGTCGTCCGTCACGATCACGCCCTTGCCCGCGGCGAGCCCGTCGGCCTTGACCACGTACGGGGCGCCCAGGTCGTCGAACGCGGCCTCGACCTCAGCGGTCGTCGCGGCACGCACGGCCCGCCCGGTCGGCACGCCCGCGGCGTCCATGACCCGCTTGGCGAACGACTTCGACCCCTCCAGCTGCGCCGCGGCCCTGCCCGGTCCGAACACGGGGATGCCGCGCTCGCGGAGCTCGTCGGCGACACCGGCGACCAGCGGAGCCTCCGGCCCGATCACGACGAGGTCGACCGCGTGCTCGTTCGCGAACGCCGTGACCGCGGCCGCGTCGAGCGGGTCGACCGACACGGGCGTCGCGTCGTGCGCGATGCCGGCGTTGCCCGGGGCGACGACGATCTCGTGCTCCACCTCCTCTGCGCGGAGGGCGAGGATGATCGCGTGCTCACGGGCACCGGAACCGAGGACGAGGATCTTCACCCGTCCAGCCTACCGAGGCCGGTACGGCGGGTTTCGGCCGCCCGCGCGTCACAGCTCGATGGGCCGCTCCACGGTCGCATCCCACGGCACCGTCCAGCCGGTGGCGTCGAACAGGGCATCGAGCACCATGGCCGTGAACCCCCACACGATGGTGCCGTCCACGTCGAACGCCGGGCCGCGGAACGTGCGGCCCATCCGCGACAGCGTCGAGGTGAACCGAGTCGCGGGGTCGAGCAGCTGGGCCACCGGCACGCGGAACACCTCGACGGTCTCCGCATGATCGACGGCGACGACCCGCGACGGCGACTGCCACCAGGCGAGCACGGGCGTGACGAGGTGGTTGCTCGCGGCGAGCGGGATGACCGGGAGGGTCGACAGCACCTCGACCCCCGCGGGGTCGAGCCCTGTCTCCTCCTCGGCCTCGCGCAGGGCGGTGGCCACGGCATCCGCGTCGGTTGGCTCGACGCGACCACCGGGGAACGATACCTGCCCGGGGTGGGACGACAGCGTGGGGGCGCGGCGCTGCAGCAGCACGTCGAGGTCGCGCGAGACGGCGGCGTCGGCGGCGGGGGCCGGGGTGCGGTCGAGCACGCCGAACAGGATGAGCACGGCGGCGTCGTGCGCGGTGCGCGGGTCGGCGAGCGGCGGGATCGGCACGCCCCAGGTGTGATCCGTGGCGGCGGCGAGCAGCTCGGCGCGCGCGCCCTGGGGGTGCATGCTCATACCCCGAGCTTAGGCCGCGGCCGGGTGCGGGGCCGCGGTTCTAGGGTGGAGCCATGGCGAGGAAGATCGACATCATCGACGGTCGTGCGGCGCTCGACGCCGTCCGGGCGGCGGAGGCGGCGGGCGAGAGGCCCCCGCGCACGTCGCTCGCGACCGCGGTGCGGTATCTGCTGCAGCTGCTCGACGAGAAGGCGCCGGGCAACAGCGTCGAGGTGCGAGTGCCGCCGTTCGGGGCCGTGCAGGTGATCCAGGGCCCGCGGCACACCCGGGGCACCCCGCCGAACGTCGTGGAGATGGACGCGGCGACCTGGATCGCGGTCGCCACGGGGGCCGAGGCCTGGACCGCCGCGGCCGAGTCCGGTCGGGTGCACGCCTCCGGCACCAGGGCCGACCTCGCCGGGGTGCTGCCGCTGCGGCCCTAGCGTCGCGCGACCACGAGGGGCACGCCCGTGGCCGGGTGGGGGAACACGTCGACGGGCTGCCCGTAGACCTGCTCGATCCGGGAGGCCGTGAGCACCTCGGCCGGGGTTCCGCCGGCGGTGACGCGGCCGTCCGCGAGCAGGGTCACGCGGTCGGCGTGCGCGAGCGCGGCATTCAGGTCGTGCAGCACGATGGCCACCGCGGCGCCCTCGGCGGCGCGGGCGCGGAGGAGCCGCATGACGTCTTCGTGGTGCTTGAGGTCGAGGGCCGCGGTGGGCTCGTCCAGCAGCAGCACGCCGGTGCTCTGGGCGATCACCCGGGCCAGGGCCACGCGGGCGCGCTCGCCGCCGGAGAGGGAGGGCACCGCGCGAGGCCCGAGCGCCGTGACCTCGGTCTGCGTCATGGCGTCCGCGACGATCCGGTCGTCGTCGTCGGCCGCGGGGGTGCGCGCCCACGGGGTGCGGCCCATGCGCACGACCTGTTCCGCGGTGAACGGGAAGGTGACCGTGTTCTCCTGCAGCAGCACGGCCCGCTGCTGCGCGAGGGCACGCGGCCGCAGGTCTCGCAGCGGGCGGCCGTCGAGGAGCACCTCCCCGGAGGCCGGGGCGACGTCGCCCGCCAGCACGCCGAACAGGGTGGACTTGCCCGCGCCGTTCGGTCCGACGAGCGCGTGCACCTCGCCCGCGTGCACGTCGATCGAGGCGTCGTGGAGGATGGTGCGTCCCTCGCCCACGCGCACCGTGAGTCCGGTGCCCCGCAGCCGCGGCATCATGCCCACCCTCCCGAGCGACGGCGCGTGCGCACCAGCAGCCAGAGGAAGAACGGCCCGCCCACGAGGGAGGTGATCATGCCGATCGGAAGGTCGGCCAGGGGAACGGCCGTGCGGGCGACGAGGTCGGCGACCGCGATGAGCAGCGCGCCGCCGAGGGCCGAGGCGATCACGAGGGGCAGGTGTGCGGGTCCGATCATCATGCGCATGAGGTGCGGCACGACGAGGCCGGCGAAACCGATGATCCCGGCGAATGCGACCGCGGCGCACACCAGCAGTGCGACGGTCACGATGACCACGAGGCGCAGCAGCTCCACGCGCACGCCGAGGTGCCGGGCGGTGCGCTCGCCGAGGGCGAAGAGGTCGAGGCTCGGCGCGACGATCAGGGCGACCACGACGCCGATCGCGACGAGCGGCGCCACGAGCTGGATGTTCGACCAGAGGGCCCCGTTGAGCGACCCGAGCTGCCAGAACACGATCTGCTCGCGCGTCGACGTGGTGCCGAGGAAGGTGAAGAACGCCATGCCCGCCCCGGCGATCGCGTTGATGGCGATGCCGGTGAGCAGCAGGGTCACGACCTCGGTGCGGCCGCCCGAGCGGCTGAGGAGGTACACGGAGAAGACCGCGACCAGCCCGCCCAGGAACGCGAACGCGGGGGTGGTCCACATGCCGAACGTGGCGAGGCCGAACGTGATGCTGGCCGCCGCACCGAGCGCCGCGCCCGACGAGACGCCCACCACGCCCGCGTCGGCGAGGGGGTTTCCGAAGATCGCCTGCATGAGCACGCCGGACACCGCGAGCGCGGCGCCCACGAGCAGGCCGAGCACCAGGCGCGGCAGTCGCAGGGTGTAGATCACGCCGTAGTCCGTGGCGGCGTCCGGCGCCCAGGCGGTGTCGATGCCGAGGCCCCGCAGCAGCACGCCCAGCAACGCCGTGGGCGACAGGTCGTACTGACCGCTGGTGATCGAGACGACGCACGTGACGGCGAGGGCGACGAGGAGCCCCGTGACGACCAGCCCGAAGCGCAGTCCGCGGTGCCGCGCCGGCGTGGGGGTGACGACCTCGCCGCTCACTGGGGCGGCTCGGCGGTGTACAGCGCGCGGGCGAGGGCGCCGATCACGTCGGCCGACCGGGGACCGAAGCTCAGGATCTCCGCGTCGGCCATGTCGATCACCCGGCGGTTCGCCCCGGCGGGGGTCTGTGCCACGGCGGGGATCCGTTCGATCAGCCCGTCGATGCCTCCCACGGACTCCAGGCCGTCGGTCATCATGACGAGCACGTCCGGCTGCGCGGCGACCAGGGCCTCCGCGGTCATCGGCTTCATGCCCTCCCAGCCGATCTCGGAGGCGACGTCGACACCGCCGACCGCATCGATGAGCGAGTCCGCCCCCGAGTCCGCGCCGAAGATGTAGTAGACGTTGGCGCTGCCGCGCACGTAGAGGAACAGCATGCGGGCGCGGTCCTCCGGTGCGGCCGGGGTCACCTGCGCGATCTCGCCGAGCACGGACGCCACCCGCGCATCGAGGCGCTCGATCAGCTCGGCGCCGCGGCTGGGCACCCCGAGCGCGGCGGCGATCTCGGTGACGAGCGCATCGGTGGTGTCGAGGCGACGGTCGCCCGAGATGACGACGACCGCGATCCCGGCGTCCCGGAGCTGCTGGCGGACTTCCTTCGGGCCGATCGTGGTGTCGGTGAGGATGACGGTGGGAGCGAGCCCGAGGATCGCCTCGGGGTTGAGCGTGTGGCCGGTCTTCGTGACCACGGGCAGCTCCTCGGTGCCGGGGAACAGGGTCGAGGAGTCGCGGCCGACCACCTGGTCGCCCAGGCCGAGCGCGAACACCGTGGACGCGATGGTGCCGGAGATGTCGATCGGGAGGATGCGGTCGACGTCGGTCACCTCGACCGTCCGACCCTCGCTGTCGGTCACCGTCACGGGCAGCTGGGGCGCGGTGCGGTCGTCGACCGGGGTGATCGCGTGGCTGGCGAGGCAGGCGGTCGCGGGACCCGTGGCGGTGCGGACGTCGTCCACGAGGTCGAGCTCGGTGAGGGGGACCGAGGCCTGAGGGCAGGTGTCGTCGACGGCCGGCGGGGCCGCGGCGGTGGCGTCGGGGTCGGCGCAGGCGGCGAGTCCGACGGCGAGAGCGGCAGCCAGGACGAGGGCGGAGAGGCGTCGCATTAGGCAAGGCTATCCTAAAACTTGACGCTGTCGTGGCGAGCGCCCTACGCTCGGGATCGACGGCTTACTTAGCTGAGCCTAACCAATATTCCATCCTCGCCCGACTGCCCGTGCGGCCTCGCCGGAGCGCTCCCGAGCGCGCCCGGCGGCCGTGGAGAATCGTGAACGACACAGCCATCGCATCCCCCGGGAGCCCGCGCCTGCGCGCCCTGCTCGCCGCCCTGATCTCCGTCCTCCTCATCGCCGCCGGGGCGGTGATCGTCCCACCCGCGCACGCCGCCGGCGGAACCGTGACCCCCACCGTCACCTCCGCAGACACCGCCGGTCTCTCCGTGCAGGTGCAGGCGAGCGGTCTGCCCGACGTGACCGGCGCCTACGCCGCGCTCATCGTGAAGGGCACCGAGAGCGGTCTGACCGGGTCCGGCGGCTACGCCGCGTTCGCGCTGCCGTTCCCGCGCGTGGAGGGCGGCGCGAGCAGCTTCGCCCTCACCGCCGCCGTGGGATCGCTCGACCGCACGAAGGCGTACGAGGTGCTCGTGTGGCAGCAGCACTCCAACCCGAACGAGACGACCATCTACGGCCGCGGCGACGTGGCGATCTCGGCGGCACAGTGGGACGCGCTGTTCGGCACCACGCCGACCGATCCCGGTGAGACCGACCCGGGCACCGATCCCGGTGAGACCGACCCGGGAGAGACGGACCCCGGTGAGACCGACCCGGGCACCGACCCCGGCGAGACCGACCCCGGCACCGACCCCGGCGAGACCGACCCCGGCGAGACCGACCCGGGCGAGACGGACCCGGGCGAGACGGATCCGGGTAGCGACCCGGGCACCGATCCCGGCGAGGGCGAGCCGTCCGCGGCGATCGAGGTGTTCCTCGCCGACGGCGTGACCCCCGCGACCGGCGTCGCGCTCTGGGCCGGTGACCGGATCGTCGTGAAGGGCAGCGGCTACGACCCGACCGCGAACGTCGGCGGGCGCGGCGTGCCCATCCCCGCGCACCTGCCGCAGGGCACCTACGTGGTGTTCGGTAACTTCGGTGCGGACTGGCAGCCGTCCACGGGCGCCGCATCGTCGACACGCTCCGTCGGTGCCCAGGCCTGGGCGCTCGCCGAGGGTGTGCTGGACCAGGTGCCCGCGCAGTATCAGGGCGCGATCCGTGCGCAGTGGGTCGACATCTCCGCCGACGGCTCGTTCCAGGTGACGCTCACCCTGAAGGACACGCCCGCGACCCCCGGCTCTTACGGTGTCTACACCTACGCGGCAGGCGGTGTGCGCAACGCCGACCAGGAGCGCAGCGTCGCCCTGGACTACCGCATCGCCCCCACGCTCACCGCGTCGGTGGAGTCCGCCACCGCGAAGGACGGCCTGACCGTCACGGCAGCCGCGGCGAAGCTCGGCGCGGTCACCGGCGCCTACGTGGCGCTCATCAAGGCGGGGACCGAGGCCGACGTCACGGCCGGCGGCGGCTTCCTCGCGATGCAGTACGTGCGGAACATCGACGCCGGTGCGTTCACGGTCGACCTGAACACCGCCGCGAAGAACCTCGACCGCACCCAGACCTACGAGGTGATCGTGTGGAAGCAGCACACGATGCCGAACGACGCCACGATCCACGCGCGCGCCGCGGTCACGATCACCGACGCGCAGTGGACGGCGCTGCTCGGCGACGAGCCGGAGGAGCCGGCGGAGCCGAAGCCGCCCGTGACGCCGACGACGCCGCCGGTGAGCGTGCCGGGCGGCTCGCTGCGCTGGGCCATCTCCACGTCGTTCGCGAACTACGTCGCCGGTCCCATCGCGCAAGGCGCCATCCAGGTGTCCGGCGGCGCGACGCGCTCCGGCGGACAGTTCCAGTTCGGGCAGACCGTCGGCGGCGACTACGACGCGAGCACCGGCCTCGGCAGCGTGGTCTACCGCGGCGCCGTGCGCTTCACCGGTCACCACGGCGTGCTCGACGTCACGGTCTCCGACCCCGTGGTGCGGGTGACCTCGGCGGGAGCAGCGACGGTGTACGTGACCAGCGGCGGCGCCCAGGTGCCGTTCGCGACGCTCGACCTGACGCGCGCGGCCCGGATCACGGCGAACGGAGCCGTGACCTACTCGGGCGCCCCCGCCACGCTGACGGCCGCCGGTCGTGACCGCGTGCTCTCGGGCTACTCCACCACGCTCGACCCGGTCACGTTCACGATCGGCTCGGCCGCCGCGGCACCCTCGGGGTCGACCGGCACCGTCGCCGCCGCTGCGGTCGTGAAGCGGGCAACGCTCCCCGCGACCCCGCCGGCGAGCGAGGGCATCGACGTCGACGAGCAGAACCTCGCCGCGCTCGCGTCCGGGCAGCCGGCCACCGTGACCGCCTCCGGGTTCCGCCCCAACGAGGAGGGCATCAAGGTCGTGGTGTACTCCACGCCCGTGCTGCTCGACACCGTGACCGCCGATGCCTCGGGTGTCGCGACCTGGTCGGGCGCCCTGCCCGCCGCGCTCGAGGACGGCGCGCACACGCTCACGTTCCAGGGATCGGTCGACCGCGGTCTCGCGTTCACCCTCGCTCGCGCGACCGCCGCGATCGGCACGTGCACGGTCGAGGGGGCGACGCTGAACTGGGGGTACAAGGAGTCGTTCCGCACCTACATCGAGGGCATTGCGAAGGGTGGCTGGACCCTGACCGACGTGGCCTACCGCTACCCCGACTTCGTGTGGGAGAACGGTGCGGGCTCGCTCGACGGCACCGCGCTCACCGGGCTCGTCACCTACGGCGGCAGCATCGCGTTCACGGGTCACGACGGTGCGCTGAACACCACGCTCGGGAACGCCAGGGTCGAGCTCGCGGGCGACACCGGCTACCTGGTGTTCGACGTGACCGGCACCACGCAGGCCGGGGAGAGCGTCGACCAGCAGGGCGTGCGACTCGCGGAGTTCCCGCTCGCGGACGCCGCGGTCGTCGACGGCGCGCTCCGGCTGGACGCGGTGGCCACGACGCTCACCGAGGCGGGGGCCGCGGCCTTCGGCACGTATCAGGCGGGGGAGCAGCTCGACCCGGTGACCGCCGTGATCCCCGTCGACACCGCGTGCGGCACGGCCGTGGCGGAGGAGCCGGAGGCGGACGCGGGGGCGAGCGCGGCGGTCACCGCGGTGACGGAGCCGGCCGACACGGAGGGTGCACCGGTCTGGCCGTGGATCGTCGGCGGCCTCGTCGTCGTGGCGCTCGCCGCCGGAGGAGGCGTGCTGATCGCCCGCCGCAGCCGCACGGCACAGGCCGAGCCGGAGACCACCGAGGGCTGAGCCGCGGACGCACCCGCCCTCTCCCGGACGACCCGGGGGAGGGCGGGTGCGCAGGGGGCCGGGTGCCCGACCCGCCCGGACGGTGGGACAATGGAGACATGGCCCCCCAGGATTCCCACCAGACCGTCGAAGCGACCGTGCGCCGTGTGCCGCGGTACGGCGTGCTCATGGGCATCGGGGTCGTGCTCGGGGTCGTCGTCGCGGGCGTCCTCACGATGATGGGCAGCTACGACGAGTCGCAGGCGCTCGACGTGGTGTATCCCCCCGGTCAGGTGTTCGGGTTCCTGCTGCTGTGGACCGTGCCGTTCGGTCTCGCGCTCGGCGGGGTCGCCGGGCTCGTGCTGGAGCGGGTCGCGAGGCGCCACGACCGCGTGGTGAAGGTCGACCGCGAGACCGTCGTCGACGGCGAGGACTGAGCTCAGGCCAGCTCGGCGATCACGGGCCGGATGGCCGCGTCGAACGCCACCACGTCACGCCGCAGGCCGTCGGTCACCGCGACCGACAGTGCCCCGATCCACCAGATGCCCCGCTGTGACAGCGGGAGCACCTGCACGTTCAGCTCGAACGAGTGGGCGCGCCGACCGATCTCCCGCTCGAACTCCGCGATCGCGCTCGCATAGGCGCGGTAGGCGTCGCCGCCGGTGTGGCTGGTCATGGCGCCGACGTAGCGGTCGTGCGCCGCGTGGGCGAAGCGCAGGGCAGTCGCGGCGTGCGGCCGGATCGCCGCGGCGAGCTCGTCGGCCCCGGTCGCGGGCAGCGCGACGAGCGTCTCGAACCCGTCGATGAGCTCGAGCGGCACCCCGGAGTGATGCGCCCGTGGCTCGACCGTCATGTCCCAGTAGTCGCGCCACTGCGCCTCGATGGCGGGCGAGGCGTCCACGGCATCCGGCGCTCGCACGGGGAGCTCCCGGAGGGTGGGCAGGTCCTCCGGCGCGCGGATGCCCAGCAGTTGCCGCAGGGCGAGCGCGACCAGCACGGGGACGCTCGCGTCCTCGCGGATGAGCCACTGCGGCTTGTCGGCCATGCGCCCATCGTAGGGGGCGGTGCACCGGGCTCGGCGTCCTCGCAAGGTAAACCCCTGGACGAGCCGCGTCAACCCTCGCCGTGATACCCGGAGGGGGGAGTAGACCTGCCTGCACGTCGGCGGCCGTCGGCGCGGAGTCGAGAGGAAGAACGATGTCGCAGAGCAATGCACAGGGTGTCGCCGGCGGCGGCACGGACGAGTCGCCGGGGACCGTGAAGACCGCCGCGCACGAGGCGGCCGGGGTCGCCGGTACCGCGAAGGATGAGGCGGCGGGGGTCGTCGAGACCGCGAAGGCCGAGGCCGGCGCTGTGGCGCACGAGGCGAAGGACCAGATCCGCGACCTGTACCACCAGACCACGGCCGAGCTGTCGGAGCAGGCGGCGATCCAGCAGCGTCGCGTCGCGGACGGGCTGCGGTCGGTCGGCGGAGAGCTCGGCTCGATGGCGCAGAACGCCGAGGGCGGGGTCGCGGCGGATCTGGTCCGTCAGGCCTCCACCCGTATCCAGGGCATCGCCGGCTGGATCGGCGACCGTGACCCGGGGTCGCTGCTGACCGAGGTGAAGTCGTACGCGCGGGCCAAGCCGGGCACGTTCATCGCGGTCGCCGCCGTGGCCGGACTCGTCGTGGGACGCCTGACCCGGGCGCTGTCCGAGGGGGCGGCGGAGTCGGGTTCCGGCACGTCGACGCCGACCGCGGGCGCGGCCTCCACCACCGCGGTACCGGGGGCGACCGCCTCCGGGCTCTCGGGAGCGGGGGCCACTCCGAACCTCGACCCGGCGGCGACGACGCCGGCGGCGGTTCCCGGTTCCACGAGCGCGGGCGTGGGC
>NZ_SSDO01000478.1:0-1691 GCF_004794395.1 Microbacterium sp. K41
CGCGGCTGCGACCGGGGCCTGGCCACGGACGCAGACGCCCGCGCCGAGCCGCACCACGACCGGTGCGTCATCGAGCTCGGCGCATCGCGCGCGGAACGCCTCTGCTCGATCGCCCTCCCCACCCGTCGTGCGCACGGCGCTGACACGCACACCGCGACCCACGGTCAGCTCGGTGTCGGCAGCGATCGGATCCGTCCCACGAAGCGGCGGTTCTGCGACGCACGCGGCGACGTCCGGGTGGCGCGACTCGAGCTGGGCCCGCTCCTCGGCGTGACGACGGGCGAGCGCATCCTCGACCGCGCGCCACTCGGCCTCCACCCTGTCCGCCTCACGCCGTCGATCGTGCCGTCGCGTCCTCGCGGCGTCGGCCACCGAAGCGAGCATCATGAGGGGACCGAGTGCGGCGAACCACAGCGACTGCACCGACCCCGTGGTGAGCCACAGCGCCACCCCCATCCCGACCGGGACGATCCCCGCGAGATACGGCAGCGAGGTGCGGCGCGGCGGCGCGGGCGCGGAAGGAATCACGAGGGGAGACGGGTCCATCTCCCCAGTGCATCGCTCCGTGACAGCAGAGAGCCCGCTGTCCACAGCGTCGGAGCGACTACTCCGCGGTATCCCGCTCTGGGGAGGAGGACTCGGGGTCGCTCACCTGCAACACGATGAGGGTGACGTTGTCGCGACCGCCGTTGTCGAGGGCCGCAGCGAGCATGGCGTCGACGCACGCGGCCGGATCGGAGTTCTCCCGCAGGAAATGCTGGATGCCGTAGTCAGTCAGCTCCTTGGTGAGTCCGTCGGAGCAGATCACGAACCGGTCGCCGGGACGCAGGTCGATGGTGACGTAGTCCGGAGCGGTGAGCTCGCTGGCGCCCACCGCGCGCGTGATGACGTTGCTGTAGGGGTGTCCCTCGGCCTCTTCCGGACTGAGCTTCCCCGCTGCGATCAGCTCCTGCACCACCGAGTGGTCCGTGGTCACCTGCACGAGCCGGTCGTCCCGCAGAAGATAGACCCGCGAGTCGCCGATGTTCAGAGCGACCCACTGCAGCTGCTCCCCTCCGTCGTCCAGGTAGACGCCCGTGAGCGTGGTCCCGGTGCCCTCGTCGGTGGTCTCCGGGTGCTCCGCGATGTCGTCGACGGCGCGGGCGAGAGCCTCTTCGATCGTGCGATGCGAGATGTCGCCCGCGACGACCGCGGCCTGCAGGCGGGACACGGTGCTTTGGCTTGCGATCTCGCCTCCCGCGTGCCCGCCCATTCCGTCGGCGACGATGAAGAGGGGGAACTCCGCGAGGAACGCGTCCTGGTTGGTCTCACGGCGACGGCCCTGATCCGTGACACCCGACCACGAGAGCAGCAGCGGGCGTCCCGCAACCGTGACGGTGTGCGTCTTCGTCTCAGCCACGTGCTGCCTCCGATGGACCTGCGGCGGAAAGGGCGGTCGCAGGATACTCACACATCGTAGTGGAACACGATCCCCTCGCTCGCACCGGGGCCCTTCGAGGGGCAGAGCGGAACGGAGACGCCGATCGGGCGCTGCGACAAGACCATGACCTCCACGTTAGCGGGCGCATCGCCCGCGAGAACACCGTTCACACCACGAAACCCCCGGCGGTGGGCCGGGGGTTTCGCGACGACGGTCACGCAGGGGGCTGCGTGGGATCGTTCGGGGTCGTGGGAGGAGCCGGCGGTGCGGC
>NZ_SSDO01000005.1:0-1100 GCF_004794395.1 Microbacterium sp. K41
GGCATCGTCGTGTCGATGCAGAACGAGAAGTCGCAGATCCAGAACCGGGCAGCCGCCATGCGCGTGCTGCAGAACCGCCTGCTGCTGCTGCAGAAGGAGCAGGAAGCGGCGAAGAAGAAGGAGCTGGCGGGCAACATCACCGCGAGCTGGGGCGACCAGATGCGCTCCTACTTCCTCTACGGCCAGCAGCTGGTGAAGGACCTCCGCACGGGGCAGGAGTCGGGTAACCCCGCCGCGGTGTTCGACGGCGACCTCGACGACTTCATCTCCGCCGGCATCCGCTGGCGCAAGCGCCGCGACGACGACGACTGACGCACGAAGGCCCCGGATCGCTCCGGGGCCTTCGTCGTGTGCGGCGGTCAGCGAGCGGCGCCGCGCAGCGTGCCGGTCACATCGTCGTAGCTGTAGGCGATGCACTGGATCGCGCGGTCGCCCGCACGGGTCCACGACGCCTTCGTGGGCTGGTAGCTGTAGAAGTCCAGCTCCGACTGCTCGTACGGGACGCCGACGAATCCCTCGAACTGCGCCAGGCAGCCGTCCCACGCCTCGTCGAGCAGTGCGCTCTCGCCGGGGAAGGTCTGGTCGTCGACCTCGTAGATGAAGTACACCTCGTCGGTGTGCGGCTGATCGCACGGCACGACCGGGAGCTCGAAGATCGTGTCCTCGCCGGTGTAGTCCACGTAGGGGAGGCAATCGCCCACCTCGAGGTCTTCGAACGCGACCATCTCGGCGCCGTCGATCGTCGACGGGTCGACGGGCGAACCGGACTCCGTCGCCGGCGTGCTCGGCGACGGCACCGGGTCTCCGGACGCCTCGACCGACGTGAGCCCGACCGCGATCAGGGCGACTGCGCCCGCGAGGGTCGAGCCGAGCACGGCCACGGCGAGCCCGGCGATGCCCGGCCACTTCGTTCCCCGCAGGAACAGCGAGACGAGCGACACGACGAAGCCGGCAGCCACGACGACCCATCCGAGCGGCGCCGTGAGGGGCACGCATGCGAGCACGACCCCGACCAGCGCGACCGCGAGCCCGACCAGGCCGGGGATCGACGGACGCCGCGCGGTCGTGCTCGATGCGGCGGCAGGTGCGCCCGGGGAGCC
>NZ_SSDO01000047.1:0-1377 GCF_004794395.1 Microbacterium sp. K41
CCCGGCGGCAGCGGCACGAGCCGGGCGGCCGGCACCCGCACGTACTCCGCGAGACCTCCGCCGCCCACGAGCTCCCCGACCACGTGCTCGTCGAGCTCGGCGCCCACCACGTCGGGCCCGACGCCCACGACCGTGCCGACGACCTCCATGCCGCGCACGGGATGCTTCGGCCGGGTGAGCCCGAACGCCGGTCGCACGAGCAGCGGATCGCCGAGCAGCAGCCGCACGTCGCCCGCATTGAGCGCGGTGGCCCGCACACGGAGCAGCACCTCGCCGTGGTGCGGCTGCGGCAGGGGGAGGCGTTCGAGCGCGACTCCGTCGGCGGGGCCGTAGGTCTCGCGACGCCAGGCAGCCATGCGGGCGGTCATGCGGAACCTCCGGGGGCGCTCGGATAGGAGAACAGCTCGTCGAGCCCGACGCCGAAGGCGCGAGCGATCTGGAACGCGAGCTCGAGCGTGGGCGAGTACCTCTGCTGCTCGATCGCGATGAGCGTCTGGCGCGTCACGCCGACGGTCTTGGCGAGCTCGGCCTGGGTGAGCCCTGCCCGCTCGCGGTGGGCGCGGATGCTGTTGGAGACGAGGGTGGGCTTGACCATCACACGAGCCCCCGCCGGTAGGCGATCACCCGGGCGATGCCGCCGACCACCGCGGCCACGAAGAACCCGAGGAACATCGTGTTCGCGATCCAGAAGACGTCGGCTCCGATCCCGCACAGCACGATCACGCCGAGTCCGGCGATCGCCACGAACGCCTGCTCCACACGGGCGCCCATGCGGCCGATGTCGCGGTCGCGGATGTCGGAGCGGCCGACGCCGTCGGGGTCGCGCATCCCGGCGAGGATGCCCCAGGCGACGCTGAGCAGGATGGTGCCGACGATGCCGCCGCCGATGCTCCAGAGCATGAGCGGGAACCAGTCGACCGCGGTGAGCGGCCCGCCCGCCGCCTGCTGCAGCACGAGCACCACGTAGGCGACGAGCACGATCGGGCTGACGATGAGCCCCGCCCAGACATTGCGTTCCTCGTAGACCATGACGCCCTCCGAATGTAAAGGATTCTTGACATGAGGCTACGCGCGGCGGGCAGAGGTGTCAAGAATCTTTTACACGCCCGGCGGTGCCGGATCGAAGACGCGCCGGACACGCCCGCGGAACGCACCTTTTCGACCCCGCACCGGTGGGCGGGGCGGGCGGGGGCGGGGTCAGATGACGGGAGCACTCCAGGGGTCGAGGTTGCCGTAGCGGTGCGCCGTGATGGAGATCGACTGCTCGCGCACGAACGGGAGCAGCTCGATGCGGGCGGCCGCGGTCACCTCCGCGTCGTACACCGCCAGGTCGGGGTCGCCCGCGGTCGCCGCCGCCAGCGACGCCCGCAGCGTCGC
>NZ_SSDO01000479.1:0-1353 GCF_004794395.1 Microbacterium sp. K41
GGCATGACGGCCTCGCGGCGAGCGGAGGCGCGTCCGGGGCGTTTCGGCTGCTCCCCGGGGAACCCGGCGGGCGGAGGTGCGTCCGGGAGGGCTTCGAGCGCCTCCGGCGAGAGGGCGACGGGCTCGCCGTCCGAGCCGTGAGCCAGGGCGTTCCGCGGGAAGCGACGCCGGAGTAGGGTGCGGGGCATGACGCTGATCGAGGACCTGCGCACGAGCGAGGAACGACTCTCCCGGGGCGACCTCGCGTACTACCGGGACATCTGCCGCGACGACGCCCTGTTCGTGATGCCGGGCATGGTCGCGACACGGGAGGAGGCGATCGCCGGACTCGAGCACGCCGACCCGTGGGACTCGTTCGACCTGAGCGCGGTGCAGGTGCGCGAGCTCGGCACCGACGCCGCCGCCATCGCGTATCGCTTCGAGGGACGCCGCGGCGCACAGACCTACACGGCGGACATGGTGTCGACGTACGTGCGCGAGGGCGGACGGTGGCTGCTCGCCGTGCACCAGCAGACCCCGGCCTGAGCGCACGGGCGTCGGGCCGGGATCTGCGGGCGGTCAGCGGTCGAGGATCTCGCGGGTCGTGACCTCGGGGCGCAGGTCGAGTCGGCGCAGCAACTGCGCGTTGAGGGCGACCACGATCGTCGACAGCGACATGAGCACCGCGCCGACCGACATCGGCAGCACGAAGCCGATCGGGGCGAGCACCCCGGCGGCCAGCGGCACCGACAGCAGGTTGTAGCCGGCGGCCCACCACAGGTTCTGCTTCATCTTGCGATATGACGCCCGCGACAGCTCGATCACCGACAGCACCGACCGCGGATCGTCACCCGCCAGGATCACCCCGGCCGATGCGATCGCGACGTCGGTGCCCGCGCCGATCGCGAGCCCCACGTCGGCCTGCGCCAGGGCGGGGGCATCGTTCACGCCGTCGCCCACCATCGCCACCCGGCGACCCTCGCGCTGCAACTCCTGCACCTTCGCGGCCTTGTCCTCGGGTCGCACCCCGGCGAACACCCGGTCGATGCCGAGGTCGGACGCGACGGTCTGCGCCACCGCCTCCGCGTCGCCCGTGATCATCACGACCTGCACCCCGCGGGCGTGCAGCGCGTCGACCGCCTCCCGCGACTCCGGCCGCACCTCGTCGGCGAGCGCCAGCGCACCGATCACACGGCCGTCGCGCAGCACGTGCAGGATGATCGCGCCGTGCGCGCGCCACCCCTCGGCTGCCGGCAGCTCCTCCGCGCCTTCCTCGGTCAGCAGGTGCGGGCCGCCGACGCGCACCGTGGCACCGTCGACCGTCGCTGTGACGCCCACCGCGGGCGACGACGAGAAGTCGCGGCTCGCCGGCAC
>NZ_SSDO01000480.1:0-591 GCF_004794395.1 Microbacterium sp. K41
CCGGGTGTCGGGCGACCCCCGGCTGCTCGCGCAGCTCGTGCGCAACCTCGCCGACAACGCCGCCCGCCACGCCCGCGGTCGTCTGGCGATCGGGGTCACCACGGTGCAGCAGCACGTGTTCCTGACCGTGGAGGACGACGGGTCGGGCGTGCCGGCGGCCGAGCGGGAGCGGATCTTCGAGCGGTTCGTGCGACTCGACGAGGCGCGCAGCCGTGATGCGGGCGGCAGCGGTCTGGGCCTGGCGATCGCCCGCAGCATCGCGACCGCGGCGCACGGCACCGTCACGGTGGACGACTCGCGATGGGGCGGGGCGCGGTTCGTCGTGACCCTGCCCTCGGCGGACTGAGACGCCGCACGGCATTCCTGAAGAGCGCTTCAGGACGCTTCAGGGTGGCTTCAGCGCCCCCGCGAGACCATCGGGACATGGACGACAAGAACCCCACCCCCGAGAACCCCACCCCGGAGCAGCCCGGCACCCCAGAGCAGCCCGCCGCCGCGCAGAGCCCGGCCCCCGCGCAGCCCGACGCGACCCCCGCCGCCGACGCCCCCACCGTTCCGGTCGAGCCGACCGCGCCCGCCGCCGCACAGCCC
>NZ_SSDO01000481.1:0-841 GCF_004794395.1 Microbacterium sp. K41
GTCCGCGCCGGTGGCGATCTCGCCCACCTCCGCCCCCAGCGTGTCCACGAGCCGCTCGGGCGCCCCGGCGTCGCCGTACACGAGGCGGTCGACCCGCCGGCGGATGAGGCGCCGCATCGGCAGCAGCCCGATCGCGACCAGCGCCGCGGTGGCGAACACGGCCAGTGGCGTCGGAGGGCCGACCGTCTCCATCGCTGTCACGATCAGCAGGTAGCCCGTCGCGGCGAGCACCGCCAGGATGCTGGTCGTGAGCACCGTGCTCACCGTCACGTCGACGCCGCGCAGCCGATGCTGCAGACCCATCACCAGCACCGCCGATGGATAGAAGATCTGCCCGACGATGGGCGCGATGGTGCCGAACACCCACAGCGGGGCTGCGAGCTGGAGCGAGGCGGGCAGCACCGTGACCACGTAGGAGGCGGTCAGGAACACATGCCCGACCAGCAGCCAGATCAGGGCGTACCGCTGCGACCGCGGTGACCGGAGTGCCCGCTTTAGCACGATCACGGCGACCGCGGTCGAGGCGCACAGCGTCACGGCGGCCGCGGCCCCGTAGGCGCCGGGCAGCATCGCCTGGTACCACGGCCAGTCCGGGGCGAGCGGGTTGTCGAGCGGTCCGGCGCCCTGCTGGGTGAGGGACGCGACGGTGGCCACGCCGGCCGCCGTCATCACGAGCCACAGCAGCACGCGGTCGAGGGCGGTGCGCCGGCCGGGCAGGAGCAGCAGCGGCACGACCGCGGTCAGGAAGGTGCCGGGGACGAACGCCCAGCCGCCCGCGTATGCGAGCAGTGCGCCCCCGGGCAGCCCGCCGCTCTCCACCGCCAAGAGGCCGTACTGCACG
>NZ_SSDO01000482.1:0-16540 GCF_004794395.1 Microbacterium sp. K41
AGGCGCTCGCGGTGATCGACGCCCGCCGTCGCTCGACCCTCGCGGTCGACAGCGCCGCGTCGTACGTGGCCAGCGCCCTCGCGGGCGACGGTGTGCGCGTCCGGCTCGATGTCGCCGCGCGTCCCGTGACGGAGCAGGACGACGTGATCGCCGAGGTCGTCGCGGCCCCGGGCGCCACGGTGGTCCTGGTCGACCGGCCCGACGCGGAACCGGCACAGCGCGCCCTCGTGGAGCGCACGGCCGCCCGTGACCCGCACGCGGTCGTGGTGAACGTCGGGCTCCCCGCCCGCACGCCGCTTCCCCTGCCGACCGTCGAGGTCGGGGCGGCCAGCAGGCTCGGGGCGCAGACCGCACGGGAGGCACTCCTGGGTCGCTTCCCGCTACGGCAGAGGTCGACCACCGCCGGTTGAGACGGGATCAGCGCATGGACGACGACGTTCTGGCCACGGTGCGGCGCTCCCTGCCCAGGCTGAGCGCGGCCGAGGGCCGCGTGGCCGAGACCATCCTCGGCGACCCCACGCTCGTCGTCGACCTCGCGATCAACGATCTGGCGCAGCTGTGCCGCACGTCGCTGTCCACCGTGGCGCGGTTCGCCCAGTCGCTGGGGTTCAGCGGCTACCGCGAGCTGCGGGTCGCGGTCGCCCGCTCGGTCACGCTCGCCCAGGCGCAGCAGGCGCGCTTCGGGCTGGACACCACCGCGATCGATCCGCACGATGGGCCAGGCGCGATTGCGGCGAAGCTCGCGGCGCAGGAGATCGACGCGATCGAGAAGACCGCCCGTGCGCTCGATGAGGCCGCCCTCGACCGGGTCGCGCGTGCGCTGGTGGCCGCCCGCCACATCGACCTGTTCGGTCAGGCGGCGTCGTCGTTGACGGCGCAGGATCTGCAGTTGAAGCTGTCGCGCATCGGGTGCTCGGTGTCGCACTCCGCCGATCCGCACCTGGCGATCACGACCGCGTCGCTGCGTTCGCCCGAGGACGTCGCGATCGCCTTCTCGCACGGCGGGGAGACGGCCGAGACGGTCAGGGCGCTGGAGGTGACGCGCGACACTGGAGCGCTCGCGGTCGCCGTGACCAGCGATGCGGACTCCCCGCTCGCGGCGGTGGCGGACGTGGTGCTGCTCAGCCAGGCGCAGGAGTCGCCGTATCGCATGGCGGCGATGTCGAGTCGGATCGCACAGCTCGCCCTGATCGACGTGCTGTTCGTGCGCGTGGTGCAGCACCGCGGGGAGCCGGTGGCCGTGTCCCTGCAGCGCACGCACGATGCCGTGCCGCCGCGCCGTCCGCGCCGCGCGTAGGGGGGTGACGGCAGGGAGGCTCAGTCCACGTGGTCGCGGGTGCTGGCGATCGCGCGCGTGGCGATGCGGTGCGCACGGGCCAGGCTGCCGCTGAGCGAGAGCCCGGCGAGCACCCCGGCGAGGAAACCGCCGGCGAACGCGTCTCCCGCGCCGATCGTCTCCACGACGGGCGCGTCGAGGGCGTCGCTCTGCGCGCGATCCCCGCGGTCGAACGCCACGGCGCCGGCCGGGTCGGTCACCACGACGAACCGCGGCTCGGGGAACAGCGCGCGGAGGGCGTCGGGGTCGCTCGTGCCGAACACCGCCGCGGCGTCCGGCCTGGTGCAGAACAGCACGTCGGCGTCGCGGGCGAGTCCGCCCAGCAGGCGCTTCGCGTGGTCTTCCCTCCCGCGCCAGAGCGCCGGACGCCAGTTGAGGTCGAAGCTCAGCAGCGCGTGAGCGGGACGGTGGTCGCGGAACAGCGCATCCTGCGCGGCGGCGGCCGAGTCCGACAGGGCTGGCGTGATGCCCGAGGTGTGCACGAGCGCGGCGCGGGCGAGGAGGGCAGCGGCCGCGGGCGTCTCGAGGGTGCGCGGAGACAGTGCGGCGGCGGCCGACCCTGCCCGGTAGTAGTGCATCGTGCCCTCGACCGTGCCGTCCGGCCGGGGCGACAGCTCCTTGACGTACAGCCCGGTCGGCGCGTCCGCATCGACCTCGATCGCGCTGTCGTCCACGCCGTGGGCGCGGAGCTCGCCCGTCAGGAACCGGCCGAACCCGTCGTCGCCCACGCGCGAGACCACGGCCGTCTCCACTCCCGCCGAGGCGAGCGCGATCGCGGTGTTCCACTCCGCGCCCGCGAGCGACCGGTCGAACGTGCGGCAGATCTCCAGGGCACCGGCGGTGGCCGGGACGAGGGCGACCATGCCCTCGCCGAAGCAGACGGCGAGCGGGGTGGACTCTGGCACGTTCTCGACGGTACCCGATCCCGAGTCCCGCGCGTGTCGATACCGGATCGCAACCTCCGGCTATTTGGCATCCGCGATCCGGCTGGGTACCTTCGAGGAATCACCGTCTCCGGGGCGACGACGCCCCGGGTACGCGCATCGAAGCGCCCGACAGGGAAGGTCACACAATGCACCAGTCAGCCATGCGTCGGCGAGGGATCGTCGCCGTCACCGGAGCGGCCATCGCGGCTCTCGCTCTCGCCGGATGCGTCGCCAGCGAGCGCGGCGACAACGGTTCGGAGGGCTCGGGCGACGTCGACGGCACGTTCGTCTTCGCCGCGTCGTCCGATCCGGCGAGCCTCGACCCCGCGTTCGCGCAGGACGGCGAGACGTTCCGCGTCTCCCGCCAGATCTTCGAGGGTCTGGTGGGCACCGAGCCGGGCACCGCCGACCCCGCGCCGCTGCTGGCGGAGTCGTGGGAGTCGTCCGAGGACGGCATGTCGCACACGTTCCAGCTGAAGGAGGGGGTGACCTTCCAGGACGGCACCCCGTTCAACGCCGAGGCGGTCTGCTACAACTTCGACCGCTGGTACAACTGGACCGGTCTGGCCGCCTCCGAGGCGTTCGGCTACTACTACAACAAGCTCTTCAAGGGCTACGCGTCGAACCCCGCCGACGCCGTCTACAAGTCGTGCACGCCCGACGGCGAGAACTCCGTCACGATCGAGCTGAACAAGCCGTTCGCCGGGTTCATCGCCTCGCTGTCGCTGCCCGCGTTCGGCATGCAGAGCCCGTCCGCGATGCAGGAGTTCGGCGCCGATGAGGTCGGCGGGTCGGCCGAGGCGCCGCAGCTGTCCGAGTACGCGATGGGCCACCCGGTCGGCACGGGCCCCTACCAGTTCGAGGAGTGGGCGCCGGGCGAGCAGGTCACGCTCAAGGCCTACGACGACTACTGGGGCGACGCGGGTCAGGTCGACGAGATCATCTTCCGCACGATCGACGACCCGACGGCCCGCCGCCAGGCGCTCGAGTCCGGCTCGATCGACGGCTACGACCTCGTCGGTCCCGCCGACACCAAGGCGCTCGAGGACGACGGCTTCACGATGGTGTCGCGCCCGCCGTTCACGATCCTGTACCTGGCGTTCAACCAGGCCGTGCCCGAGCTGCAGGACCCGAAGGTGCGCGAGGCCCTCTCGTACGCGGTCGACAAGGACGCGCTGATCAGCCAGGTGCTGCCCGAGGGCACGCAGAAGGCCACGCAGTTCGTGCCCGAGGTCGTCAACGGCTACAACCCCGACGTCACGACCTACGACTACGACCCCGAGAAGGCCAAGGCGCTGCTCGCGGAGGCCGGCTACGACGAGTCGAACCCGCTGAAGCTCACGTTCAACTACCCGGTCAACGTGTCGCGTCCCTACATGCCGGACCCCGAGCAGATCTTCACGGTGCTGTCGTCGCAGCTGTCCGAGGTCGGCGTGGAGACCACCCCCGTGTCGGAGGAGTGGGTCGAGTACCTCGACCGCACGACCGGCACCTCCGACCACGGCATCCACCTGCTGGGCTGGACGGGCGACTACAACGACACCGACAACTTCGTCGGCGTGTTCTTCGGCCAGCAGAGCTCGGAGTGGGGCTTCGACAACCCGGAGCTGTTCCAGAAGCTGACCGAGGCTCGCGGCGTGTCCAACCTGGAGGAGCAGACCGCGCTGTACGAGGACATCAACGAGATGGTGGCGGAGTTCATCCCCGGCGTCCCGCTCGCGCACCCGGCTCCGACGCTCGCGTTCGACCCGCGCGTGAAGAGCTACCCTGCCAGCCCGGTGAACGACGAGGTCTTCACGGACATCGTCCTCACCAAGTAACGGCCTGACCGACCGAGACCCCTTCGTCTCGTCGCTCCGCTCCTCGCTCAGGGACCGGATCGGGAAACCATCCCGGTTCGGTCCCTGAACGAGCGGAGCGAGACGACGGGCCTGATCGACGGAGATCTTCGTGCTGCGCACCATCGGCAGGCGACTGCTGTTCCTCATCCCCACCCTGTTCGGGCTCAGCATCCTGCTGTTCGCCTGGGTCAGGGCCCTTCCCGGCGGCCCCGCGGTCGCCCTCCTCGGCGAGAAGGCCACACCCGAGGCGATCGCCAGGGTCAACGAGCTCTACGGCTTCAACAAGCCGCTCATCGAGCAGTACTTCATCTGGATCACGCGACTGCTGCAGGGCGACTTCGGCACCTCGATCCAGACCAACCGTCCGGTGGTGGAGGAGTTCTTCCGCCGGTTCCCCGCCACGATCGAGCTGAGCGTCATGGCGCTCATCTTCGCGGTGGGCGTCGGCATCCCGCTCGGCTACTGGGCCGCGCGGCGACACGGCAAGTTCACCGATCACGCCTCGGTCGTGCTGAGCCTGATCGGCATCACCATCCCGGTGTTCTTCCTGGCGTTCATCCTCAAGTACGTCTTCGCGGTGCAGCTGGGCTGGCTGCCGTCCGACGGGCGGCAGAACCCGCGGATAGACGCGACGCATCCCACCGGGTTCTACGTGTGGGACGGCATCATCACCGGCGAGTTCGACGCGGCGTGGGACGCCATCCTGCACCTCATCCTCCCGGCGCTCGCGCTCGGCACGATCCCGCTGGCGATCATCGTGCGCATCACGAGGGCGAGCGTGCTCGAGGTGCAGAACGCCGACTACGTGCGCACCGGGCGCGCGAAGGGTGTCGGCTCCTCGACGCTGCGCAGCCGCTTCATCCTGCGCAACGCCATGCTGCCGGTGATCACCACGATCGGTCTGCAGACGGGACTGCTGATCTCGGGGGCGGTGCTCACCGAGACGGTGTTCGCGTTCCCCGGCATCGGCTCGTTCCTCGCGCGGGCCATCTTCACGCGGGACTTCCCCGTGCTCCAGGGATTCATCATCTTCATCGCGATCGCGTACGCGCTGATCAACCTGGCGGTGGACGTCTCCTACAGCTTCATCGATCCGAGAGTGAGGGTGCAGTGATGTCCCTCCTCATCGTCCGAAAGGAGGCGGTCGTATGAGCATCGCCCTCCCACCCGCACAGGGACCCTCCGCCGAGAGCGGGGGGAGCATCGACACCGTCGCGATCGCCCAGGCCGACCTGAAGAACGGCGGCGGCTTCTGGAGCGACGTGTTCCGCCGCCTGCGTCGCAACCCGACCGCATGGATCGGCGCGGTCATCGTGCTCGTCTTCCTGGCGATCGCCCTGCTGGCACCGGTGATCGCCCCGTATCCGGAGACCGCGCTCCCCGGTGCGAAGTTCATCACCCCGACGCACATCCCCGGACCGGGCGAGCTGCCGGAGTTCCCGCTGGGGCTCGACCGCTTCGGCGGCGACGTGCTCTCGAAGCTGATCTGGGGCGCGCAGGCGTCGCTGCTCATCGGTGTCGTCTCGACCGCGATGGGGCTCGTCGGCGGCATGCTGCTCGGGCTCATCGCCGGCACATTCGGCGGCTGGGTCGACACGGTCATCATGCGCGTGGTCGACATCATCCTGTCCGTGCCGAACCTGCTGCTGGCGGTGTCGATCGCGGCGATCCTCGGCCAGACGCCGTTCGCGGTCATGATCGCGATCGGTGCCTCGCAGGTGCCGATCTTCGCGCGGCTGCTGCGGGCGTCGATGCTGCAGCAGCGCTCCAGCGACTACGTGCTCTCGGCGCAGACGCTGGGCCTCGGGCGCGGCCGGATCACGATGTCGCACGTGCTCCCCAATGCGATCGGCCCCGTGATCGTGCAGGGCACGCTGACGCTGGCGACCGCGGTGATCGACGCGGCGGCGCTGTCGTTCCTCGGTCTCGGCGGCGGCCGCCCCGAGACCGCCGAGTGGGGGCGCATGCTCACCTACGCCCAGGCGGAGCTGGCGATCGCGCCGTGGCTGGCGTTCCTGCCCGGCATCTGCATCGCGGTCACCGCGCTCGGCTTCACCCTGCTGGGCGAGGCGCTGCGGGAGGCCATGGACCCGAGGACGAGGGCACGATGAACGCGCGAGACGAGGGCGCCGTGCGCGCCGCGAGGGAGAACCGCATGTCGGACGAGCCGCTGCTGTCGGTCGAGGGACTGGCGGTCGACTTCGCCACCATGGACGGCGTGGTGCACGCGGTCGAGGGCGTCGACCTGGAGATCCGGCCGGGCGAGACGGTCGCGATCGTGGGCGAGTCCGGGTCGGGCAAGTCCACCACCGCGATGGCCATCATCGGGCTGCTCGCCGGGGGCGGGAAGGTCGCGGCGGGCAGTATCCGCCTGGACGGCCGCGAGATCGCGCACGCCTCGGAGAACGAGCTGCGCACGATCCGGGGGCGCGACATCGGCCTGGTCCCGCAGGACCCCATGTCGAACCTCAACCCGGTCGCCAAGATCGGCACGCAGGTCGCAGAGACGCTGCTCGCGCACGGCCTGGCCACGCGGCAGAACGTGCAGGGGAAGGTCGTCGAGGCGCTCACGGCCGCGGGCCTGCCCGACCCGGAGCGCCGCGCGAAGCAGTATCCGCACGAGTTCTCCGGCGGTATGCGCCAGCGCGCGCTGATCGCGATCGGGCTGGCGTGCAAGCCGCGGCTGCTGATCGCCGACGAGCCCACCAGCGCGCTCGACGTCACGGTGCAGCAGACCATCCTCGACCAGATCGGCGAGATGACGCGCGAGCTCGGCACGGCGGTGCTGCTCATCACGCACGACCTCGGTCTCGCGGCCGAGCGGGCGGAGCGGGTCGTGGTGATGCACCGCGGCAAGGTGGTCGAGCAGGGGCCCGCGCGGCAGATCCTGGAGGACCCGCAGCACCCGTACACGCAGTCGCTCGTGAAGGCGGCGCCCTCGGTCGCGGTCGCCCGGCTGCGGCCGGAGGCGTTCGTGCGCGACACGTCCGCCGCGGAGCAGCCCGCGGAGGAGAAGCCGCGCGACCACATCGTCGAGATCGAGAACCTCACGAAGGTGTATCCGGTGCGGGGCAAGCACGAGGACTTCGTGGCCGTCGATGACGTGTCGCTGGCGATCCCGCGGGGCGAGACGGTCGCGATCGTCGGGGAGTCCGGCTCGGGCAAGACGACGACCGCCCGCATGCTGCTCAAGCTGATCGAGCCCACCAGCGGACTCATTCGCTACGAGGGCAAGGACGTCTCGACGCTCAGCAGGGCGGAGACGAAGGAGTTCCGGCAGCGCGTGCAGCCGATCTTCCAGGACCCGTACTCGAGCCTGAACCCGATGTTCACGATCGAGCGTTTGATCGCCGAGCCCCTGGAGTTCTATCGGCGGGGGAGTGGCGCCGACCGTCGCAAGCGCGTGCGGCAGCTGCTCGACGACGTGGCGCTGCCGCAGTCGATGCTGCGCCGCTACCCGTCGGAGCTGTCGGGCGGTCAGCGGCAGCGCGTCGCGATCGCCCGGGCGCTCGCGCTCTCGCCCGACCTCATCGTGTGCGACGAGCCGGTGTCGGCGCTCGACGTGCTGGTGCAGGACCAGATCCTGCGGCTGCTCGGCGACCTGCAGCGGGAGTACGGCCTGAGCTACCTGTTCATCTCGCACGACCTCGCGGTGGTGCGGCTCATCAGCGACTACGTGTGCGTGATGAAGGACGGGAAGCTGGTCGAGGCAGCGACGTCGGAGGAGATCTTCACGAATCCGCGCGACCCCTACACGCGGCGCCTGCTCGCCTCGATCCCGGGCAACGAGCTCGGCATCGCGTCCTGAGACGGGGGAGCGAGCGCCAATACCGCAGGTTCTGAGATTGGTCAAGGACTGTGCTTGCCATGTCGCGGAATCGTGGGTATAGTTGGTAGTTGCGCTCGCTCCTCCCTGCCCTCATATGGTGGTCGGCATCCGTTGAGCTCTCGAGCGCGAACTCCACCTGACGACAAAGGAATCGAGAAGCCCTGCGGGGCTCACGGAGGTTATTCCCTTGGCTGCTGCTCCCAACGCATCCACATCCACCACCACCAAGAACGGACGCGGAGCTTCCCGTCTTTCGTTCGCCAAGATCTCCGACACGCTGACGGTCCCCGACCTTCTCGCTCTGCAGACCGAGTCCTTCGGTTGGCTCGTCGGCAACGACGCCTGGAAGGCGCGCGTGGCCGAGGCGAAGGCCGCCGGTCGCACCGACGTGAACGAGAACAGCGGTCTGGGCGAGATCTTCGAGGAGATCTCCCCGATCGAGGACCTCGGCGAGACGATGCAGCTGTCGTTCACGAACCCGTACCTCGAGCCGGAGAAGTACTCCATCGAGGAGTGCAAGGAGCGTGGCAAGACCTACGCCGCGCCGCTGTACGTCGAGGCCGAGTTCATGAACCACCTCACGGGTGAGATCAAGACGCAGACGGTCTTCATGGGCGACTTCCCCCTGCAGACCGACAAGGGCACGTTCATCATCAACGGCTCCGAGCGCGTCGTCGTTTCGCAGCTCGTCCGCTCGCCCGGTGTCTACTTCGACAAGACGCCCGACAAGACCTCCGACAAGGACATCGTCTCGGCGCGCGTCATCCCGAGCCGCGGTGCCTGGCTCGAGTTCGAGATCGACAAGCGCGACCAGGTGGGCGTGCGCGTCGACCGCAAGCGCAAGCAGTCCGTCACGGTCTTCCTCAAGGCGCTGGGCATGACCAGCGAGGAGATCCTGGCCGAGTTCGCCGGCTACACCTCCATCGAGGAGACGCTCGCGAAGGACACGATCGTCACCAAGGAAGACGCGCTGCGCGACATCTACCGCAAGCTGCGTCCGGGCGAGCAGGTGGCCGCCGAGGCTGCCCGCGCGCTGCTCGACAACTTCTACTTCAACCCGAAGCGCTACGACCTCGCCAAGGTCGGCCGGTACAAGATCAACCACAAGCTGGGTCTCGACACCCCGCTGACGGAGTCGGTGCTGACGGTGCAGGACATCGTCGCGACCATCAAGTACCTGGTGCGTCTGCACGCCGGCACCGAGGAGACCTTCGAGGGCATCCGCGGCGGCAAGAAGACCGAGATCCGTCTCGCGACCGACGACATCGACAACTTCGGCAACCGTCGCATCCGCGCGGTCGGCGAGCTGATCCAGAACCAGGTCCGCACGGGTCTGTCCCGCATGGAGCGCGTCGTCCGCGAGCGCATGACCACGCAGGACATCGAGGCCATCACGCCGCAGACGCTGATCAACGTGCGCCCCGTCGTCGCCGCGATCAAGGAGTTCTTCGGAACCTCGCAGCTGTCGCAGTTCATGGACCAGAACAACCCGCTCGCGGGTCTGACCAACAAGCGCCGCCTCTCGGCCCTCGGCCCCGGTGGTCTGAGCCGCGACCGCGCCGGCGTCGAGGTCCGTGACGTCCACCCCTCGCACTACGGCCGCATGTGCCCGATCGAGACCCCGGAAGGCCCGAACATCGGCCTGATCGGTGCGCTCGCGACCTTCGCGCGCATCAACTCGTTCGGCTTCATCGAGACCCCGTACCGCAAGGTCGTCGACGGTGTCGTGACCGAGCAGATCGACTACCTCACGGCGTCCGAGGAGGTCGACTTCAACATCGCGCAGGCCAACGCGCCGCTCGATGCGAAGGGTCGCTTCCGCGAGAGCCACGTGCTCGCGCGCCCCAAGGGCGGTAGCGGTGAGGTCGACCTGTTCCTGCCGGAGGAGATCGGCTACATCGACGTCTCGCCGCGCCAGATGGTGTCGGTCGCGACCTCGCTCGTGCCCTTCCTCGAGCACGACGACGCGCAGCGCGCGCTCATGGGCGCCAACATGCAGCGCCAGGCCGTGCCGCTGCTGCGCAGCGACTCGCCGCTCGTCGGCACCGGTATGGAGGGTTACACCGCCATCGACGCGGGCGACGTGATCACCGCCGAGAAGGCCGGTGTCGTCTCCGAGGTCTCCGCCGACCGCGTCGTGGTCATGCTCGACGAGGGCGGCACGCAGGAGTACCACCTGCGCAAGTTCGACCGCTCGAACCAGGGCACCTCCTACAACCAGAAGGTCGTCGTGTCGGCCGGTGAGCGCGTCGAGGTCGGCGAGGTCATCGCCGACGGCCCCGCCACCGAGAACGGCGAGCTGGCCCTCGGCAAGAACCTCCTCGTCGCGTTCATGACGTGGGAGGGCTACAACTTCGAGGACGCCATCATCCTGAGCCAGGACCTGGTGAAGGACGACACCCTCTCGTCGATCCACATCGAGGAGTACGAGGTCGACGCCCGCGACACCAAGCTCGGCAAGGAGGAGATCACCCGTGACCTCCCCAACGTCAGCCCCGAGCTGCTGAAGGATCTCGACGAGCGCGGCATCATCCGCATCGGTGCCGAGGTCCGCCCCGGCGACATCCTCGTCGGCAAGGTCACGCCGAAGGGTGAGACCGAGCTGTCGGCCGAGGAGCGCCTGCTCCGCGCGATCTTCAACGAGAAGAGCCGCGAGGTCCGCGACACGTCGCTGAAGGTGCCGCACGGTGAGCAGGGCACGATCATCGCCGTCAAGGAGTTCAACGCCGAGGACGGCGACGACGAGCTCGGCTCCGGCGTGAACCGCCGCGTCGTGGTCTACATCGCCCAGAAGCGCAAGATCACCGAGGGTGACAAGCTCGCCGGCCGTCACGGCAACAAGGGTGTCATCGCGAAGATCCTGCCCGTCGAGGACATGCCGTTCCTCTCGGACGGCACGCCGGTCGACATCGTCCTCAACCCGCTGGGCATCCCGGGTCGAATGAACTTCGGCCAGGTGCTCGAGACCCACCTCGGGTGGATCGCGAAGCAGGGCTGGAAGGTCGAGGGCACCCCGGAGTGGGCCGCCAAGCTGCCGGAGCAGGCCTTCGAGGCCGCCCCCGGCACCAAGGTCGCGACCCCGGTGTTCGACGGCGCCAGCGAGGAGGAGATCGCCGGTCTGCTCGACTCGACGCTCCCGACGCGTGACGGCCTGCGCCTGATCGACTCGAGCGGCAAGACGCAGCTGTTCGACGGCCGCTCCGGCGAGCCGTTCCCGGCGCCGATCTCCGTGGGCTACATGTACATCCTGAAGCTCCACCACCTGGTGGACGACAAGATCCACGCCCGCTCCACCGGTCCGTACTCGATGATCACCCAGCAGCCGCTCGGTGGTAAGGCGCAGTTCGGTGGGCAGCGCTTCGGTGAGATGGAGGTGTGGGCCCTCGAGGCCTACGGCGCCGCGTACGCCCTCCAGGAGCTCCTCACGATCAAGTCCGACGACATCCTCGGCCGCGTCAAGGTGTACGAGGCGATCGTCAAGGGCGAGAACATCCAGGAGCCCGGCATCCCGGAGTCGTTCAAGGTGCTCATGAAGGAGATGCAGTCGCTCTGCCTGAACGTCGAGGTCCTCTCGGCCGACGGCACGCTGGTCAACCTCCGCGACACCGACGACGAGGCGTTCCGCGCCGCAGAGGAACTCGGTATCAACATCTCCAGCCGCTTCGAGGCCGCCTCGATCGACGAGATCTAATCCTTCGGGAGCCGGGGACCGCCGTGTCCCCGGCTCACCGAAGCAGACTTCTCAAACAGAATTTCCGACACAGGAGAACTAGTGCTCGAGTCCACAACCTTCGATGAGCTTCGCATCGGCCTGGCGACCGCAGACCACATCCGCGCGTGGTCCTACGGCGAGGTCAAGAAGCCCGAAACCATCAACTACCGCACCCTCAAGCCGGAGAAGGACGGTCTCTTCGGAGAGCAGATCTTCGGCCCGTCCCGTGACTGGGAGTGCGCCTGCGGCAAGTACAAGCGCGTCCGCTTCAAGGGCATCGTCTGTGAGCGCTGTGGCGTGGAGGTCACCAAGAGCTCCGTCCGCCGTGAGCGCATGGGTCACATCGAGCTCGCCGCTCCCGTCACCCACATCTGGTACTTCAAGGGCGTGCCCTCGCGCCTCGGCTACCTGCTCGACATGGCGCCGAAGGACCTCGAGAAGGTCATCTACTTCGCCGCCTACATGGTCATCTCGGTCGACGAGGATGCTCGTCACCGCGACCTGGGCACGCAGGAGAACAACATCCGCCTCGAGCTGAAGACGCTCGGCGACCGCCGCGACGCCAAGATCGCGGAGCGCCTGGCCAAGCTGGAGGAGGAGCTCGCGGCTCTCGAGGCCGAGGGTGCCAAGGCCGACGCCAAGAAGAAGGTCAAGGACGCCGCCGAGAAGGAGATGTCGCTCATCCGCAAGGGTGCCGACGAGGCGATCCTGAAGCTGGAGCGCGTGTGGGAGGACTTCCGCACGCTCGAGGTCGGTGCCCTGCGCCCGGAGGACGACGTCTTCCACGAGCTGCAGGACCGCTTCGGCCAGTACTTCGAGGCCTACATGGGTGCCGAGGCGATCCAGCGTCGCCTGGCCGCGTTCGACCTGACCGCCGAGGCCGAGAGCCTGCACCTGCAGATCTCGGAGGGCAAGGGCCAGCGCAAGATCCGTGCGATCAAGCGCCTCAAGGTCGTCAACTCGTTCCTCGAGACCGGCATGAGCCCGGCCGCGATGGTGCTCGACGTCGTTCCGGTGATCCCGCCGGAGCTGCGTCCGATGGTGCAGCTCGACGGTGGCCGCTTCGCGACCTCGGACCTGAACGACCTGTACCGCCGCGTGATCAACCGCAACAACCGTCTCCGTCGCCTGATCGACCTCGGCGCCCCCGAGATCATCGTCAACAACGAGAAGCGGATGCTGCAGGAGGCCGTCGACGCGCTGTTCGACAACGGCCGCCGTGGTCGCCCCGTCACCGGTACCGGCAACCGTGCGCTGAAGTCCCTGAGCGACATGCTCAAGGGAAAGCAGGGTCGTTTCCGTCAGAACCTGCTCGGCAAGCGTGTCGACTACTCGGGCCGTTCGGTCATCGTGGTCGGCCCGCAGCTCAAGCTGCACCAGTGCGGTCTGCCCAAGCAGATGGCGCTCGAGCTGTTCAAGCCGTTCGTCATCAAGCGCCTGATCGACCTCGGTCACTCGCAGAACATCAAGGCCGCGAAGCGCGCCGTCGAGCGCACGCGTCCCGAGGTCTGGGACGTGCTCGAGGAGATCATCCGCGAGCGTCCGGTGCTGCTCAACCGTGCACCCACCCTGCACCGTCTGGGCATCCAGGCGTTCGAGCCGCAGCTCGTGGAGGGCAAGGCCATCCAGCTGCACCCGCTCGTCTGCGCGGCGTTCAACGCCGACTTCGACGGTGACCAGATGGCCGTGCACCTGCCGCTGTCGGTCGAGGCTCAGGCCGAGGCCCGCGTGCTGATGCTCGCGTCGAACAACATCCTCAAGCCGTCGGACGGCCGTCCGGTGACCCTGCCCTCGCAGGACATGATCATCGGTCTGCACCACCTGACCACGGTCAAGGCCGGTGCCAAGGGCGAGGGCCGTGCGTTCGGCTCCGTCGGTGAGGCGCAGCTCGCGTACGACGAGGGCACGCTCGACCTGCAGGCGAAGGTCCGCATCCGCATCCCGGGTCTGGCCTTCCTGGAGGGCGAGGCTCCCGAGGGCTACGAGAAGCACGGTCTGGTCGACGCGTCGCTCGGTCAGGCGATCTTCAACGACGCGCTGCCGAAGGGCTACCCCTTCGTCCGCGAGCAGGCCGACAAGGGCAAGCTGTCGCAGATCGTCAACAAGCTGGCCGAGGAGTACCCCAAGGTCGAGACGGCCGCCACGCTGGACCGCATCAAGGATGCCGGTTTCTACTGGGCGACCCGTTCGGGTGTCACCGTCGCGCTGAGCGACATCCTCACCCCGCCGAACAAGGCGGAGATCGTCGCGGGCTACGAGAAGCAGGCCGCGAAGGTCCAGTCACAGTACGAGAAGGGCCTCACGACCGACGCCGAGCGTCGTCAGGAGCTCATCAAGATCTGGACCGAGGCGACCGACGAGGTGCAGGCCGCGATGAAGGCGCACTTCCCGGAGGACAACACCATCAACCGCATGGTGTCCTCGGGCGCCCGCGGTAACTGGCTGCAGATCCGGAACATCGCCGGTATGCGTGGTCTGGTGAACAACCCCAAGGGTGAGATCATCCCGCGTCCGATCATCTCCTCGTACCGCGAGGGTCTGTCGGTGGCGGAGTACTTCATCGCGACGCACGGTACCCGTAAGGGTCTGGCCGACACCGCTCTGCGTACCGCCGACTCGGGTTACCTGACCCGTCGTCTGGTGGACGTCTCGCAGGACGTCATCATCCGCGAAGAGGACTGTGGCACGTCGAAGGGCCTCGAGCTCCCGATCGCCGCGCCGAACTCGCAGGGTGAGCTGGTGCGCGACGCGAACGTCGAGAACTCGGTGTTCGCCCGGACGCTGGCCTCCGACGTCGTGAACGCGGCGGGCGAGGTCCTCGCCTCGGCCGGCGACGACGTGGGCGACGTGCTCATCGACAAGCTGGTCGCTGCGGGTGTCGAGACCATCAAGGTCCGCTCGGTCCTGACCTGCGATTCCGCCGTCGGCGTGTGCGCGCAGTGCTACGGCCGTTCGCTCGCGACCGGCAAGACGGTCGACATCGGCGAGGCCGTCGGCATCATCGCGGCCCAGTCGATCGGTGAGCCCGGTACCCAGCTGACGATGCGTACCTTCCACACCGGTGGTTCCGCGTCGGCCGACGACATCACGCAGGGTCTGCCCCGTGTGCAGGAGCTGTTCGAGGCTCGTACCCCCAAGGGTGCGTCGCCGATCGCCGAGGCCGACGGCCGCATCACGATCGACGAGACCGACAAGGCCAAGAAGGTCATCCTGACGCCCGACAACGGCGACGAGCCCGTCGTCTACCCGGTGCTGAAGCGTGCGACGCTCCTCGTCGAGGACGGCCAGCACGTCTCGGTCGGTCAGCCCCTGCAGGTCGGCACGCTCGACCCCAAGGAGGTCATGCGCGTCATGGGTGCCCGCGAGGTGCAGAAGTACCTCGTCGGCGGCGTGCAGGGCGTGTACCGCTCGCAGGGTGTGCCGATCCACGACAAGCACATCGAGGTCATCGTCCGCCAGATGCTCCGCAAGGTCACCGTTGTCGACCACGCCGACACGACCCTGCTGCCGGGTGAGATGGTCGACCTGAAGCGCTACCAGCAGATCAACCGCGAGGCCGTGGCCGAGGGCAAGCGCCCCGCGTCGGGTCGCCCGGAGCTGATGGGTATCACGAAGGCGTCGCTCGCGACCGAGTCGTGGCTGTCCGCCGCGTCCTTCCAGGAGACGACCCGCGTGCTCACGCAGGCCGCCATGGAGGGCAAGCGCGACCCGCTGGTCGGTCTCAAGGAGAACGTCATCATCGGTAAGCTCATCCCCGCCGGAACCGGTCTCTCGAAGTACCGCGACGTCACGGTCGAGGCCACCGAGGAAGCCAAGAGCGAGCGCTACCCGAACCGGATCTTCGCATCCGACGGCGCGTACGCGGACGGCGACTTCGGCTACGTCGACTTCGACGCGTTCTCGACGGACGACATCACCCCCGGTACCTACAACTGATTGAGGCGAGAGCCGGCGAGCGTGCTCGTCCGGCCGAGTCGATTGAAGCTGTCGAGCGACGTCGTCGCGACACAACTGAGGTGTGACTGAGTGAACGAAGGCCCCGGGCATCGCCCGGGGCCTTCGTCGTCCCTCGTCGCGTTCGGTTGCCCGCTGCGCGGTCTCGCCGAGTGCACGGGGTGTCACCGGGTGCACGGGGTGTTGCCGAGTGCACGGGGTGTCGGCGCGCCCGGGCCGTGCGTTCGGCGAGGTCCCGTGCACTCGCCGCGGGGTCACGGTACTGTCGGCGGGTGAGCTCGAAGTCTTCTGTGGTCGTGATCGGTGATGCCCTGATCGACGAGATCCGCGATGAGTCCGGCGTCCGCGAGTTCGTCGGCGGAGCCGCCCTGAACGTCGCCGTGGGGCTGCGACGGCTCGGCGTACCCACGACGTTGATCGCGATGGTGGGGGACGACGTCGCGGGGTCGCACATCCGCGAGTACCTGGTCGACCACGGTGTGCGGCTGATCGCGAGTCCGGCGCCGCACGGGTCGTCGCGCGCCGTCGTGACGCGATCCGCCGGCGGCGAGCCCGCGTACGTCTTCAACCGTGCCGCCCAGGAGCGCACGATCCGCTACTCGGACGAGGCGGTGGCCGCGATCGCGGACGCCGACCTCGCGGTCGTCAGCTGCTTCCCGTTCGACGCACCCGCCGAGGTCGACGCGCTCGCGGCCGCCCTGGACGGTGCGCGCCTCGCGATCGATCCGAACCCGCGCACGGGCATGCTGAGCGACCGCGACGAGTTCGTGCGCGGCTTCGAGCGTCTGGCCGCGCAGGCCGAGGTCGTGAAGGTCGGCGCCGACGACGCGGCGGTGCTCTACGACGGCGACCTCGACGCGCTGCGCTCCCGTCTCCGGGGGCTCGGCGTGCGCGCGGTGCTGGCCACCGCGGGTGCGGACGGCGCGGTGCTCGAGTCCGACG
>NZ_SSDO01000483.1:0-11232 GCF_004794395.1 Microbacterium sp. K41
CACCGCTCACCGCGCGGCTCTTCGCGGCGCTGGGCGGCGAGCCCGCGGCGCTGGTGCGCACGACGGTCGCGCCCACCATGCAGTCGGGCGGCACCGCCGCGAACGTGCTGCCCTCGCAGGCGTCGGCCACGGTGAACCTGCGCATCGCGCTCGGCGAGACCACGCAGCAGACCGTGTACCGCGTGCGTCGACGGGTGCGCGATCCGCTCGTCTCCGTGGAGGTGGTGGAGGCCAGTGAGCCGTCGCCGGAGTCGTCGACCGAGAACGCGCAGTTCGCCCTGCTCGCCGCGGCGCTCGAGGTCTCGCACCCCGGCGTCCCCGCCGTGCCGTACGTGATGATGGCGGCGACCGACTCCCGGCACTTCCACCGGTTCGCCCCGGCCGTGTACCGCTTCGCGCCGCTGGACATGTCGAATGCGCAGCGCGCATCGATCCACGGCGTCGACGAGAGCGTGGAGATCGCGGCGCTGGAGCGGGGGGAGCGGTTCCATCGCTCCCTCCTCGAACGACTAGGGTGATCTCACCCCCTCCGGGATCCACCCCGGCACCCGACCTCTCGAAGCAGGAGACGCGATGACGCGCACCCGCACCCTGGGCACCCTCGCCGTGGTCGTCGGCTTCCTCGCGTTCGTCGAGTTCACCAGCGGCGTGCTCCAGGGGTACTACACGCCGATGCTCAGCGACATCGCCCGCCACCTGGGCATCCACGACGCCGACGTGAACTGGCTGGAGGGGTCGCAGCTGATGCTGTCGGCACTGGTGGTGCCGGCGTTCGCGAAGCTCGGCGACATGCTCGGCCACAAGCGCATGCTGCTGATCTCGACCGCTGTGACCGCGGCCGCCGCGCTCGTGCTGCCGTTCACGGACTCGATCGCGGTGTTCCTGCTCGCCTGGTCGCTCATGGGCTTCTACGTGGTGTGGCTGCCGCTGGAGATCGCCCTGATCTGGTCGCGGTCACGGCGCATGGAGGGACGCTCGTCGATCACGGCGAAGGCGGCGGGCCTCCTGGTCGCCGCCCTGGAGGGCGGGGCGATCATCGGCGCCCTCGTCGGCGGTGCGCTGATCGACGCGCTCCCGCTGACGGTCGTGCTGCTCGTGCCCGCCGTGCTGATCGTGGTGTGCTTCTTCGTGATCCTGTTCGGCGTGCGGGAGTCGCCCGAGCCGACCGGCGGCGTGTTCGACACGGTCGGCCTGGTGCTGATCTCCCTCGCGCTGCTGTGCTTCACGGGCGGGCTCAGCCTGCTGCGCCTCGAGGGCGGCCTCGGCAACCCGTGGTCGTGGGCGGTCGTGGCGCTGGGGCTTCTGCTGGTCGTGCCGTTCGTGCGGTGGGAGCTGCGCTGCGACGACCCGCTGATCGACGTGCGCATGTTCCGGTCGCCGGCGCTCGGCCCCGTGTTCCTCACGGCGGGACTGTTCGGGGTGAGCGTGCTGGGCGCGCAGGCGCCGCTGTCGACCTTCGCGCGCACCGACCCCGAGGTGTACGGCTACGGGCTGGGGACGACCGGCTTCGCGACGTCGCTGATCATCGGGGTGTACCTGGTCGCGATGATCGCGGGCGCGCTGCTGTTCCCGGTCGTGGCGCGCCGGGCGTCGCCGCGGATCACGCTCCTCGGGGCGTCGGTGCTGGTGGGCATCGGGTTCCTGCTGTTCCTGCCGTTCCACGACGCCTATGGGCAGGTGATCGCAAACATGGTCGTGGTGGGGCTCGGCTCCGGAGCGCTGGTGGCGGCGCTGCCGGCCGCGGCGGCATCGGCGGCTCCGGCGACGCAGACGGGCGTCGCGACCGGGCTCACCAACTCCGTGAAGACCGTGGGCGGTGCGATCGCCTCGTGCGTCTTCGGCATCGCACTCCTGCACGGCGTCGCGAGTGGTGCGGGCGCGGTCGCCGACGGGACGGCGGGGTCGCTCGCGGGGTATGTCACGGTGTGGGTCGTCTGCGGGGCGACCGCGCTCGCCGCTGCGGTGCTCCTGCTGTTCGTGCCGAAGCAGGCGTTCACGGATCGCGCGGTCGAGGCTGAGGCGGCACCGGTCGCCTGACGGCCGGGCGAGCAGCGCGGTCGGACGGATCGGCCGCGTCAGGCGTCGCGGTCGAGGCCGAACGTGCGCTTCACCAAGGCCTGCACGTCGCGGTCGAGACCGTCGATCCGGGTGTGCACGGCGTCGATGCGGGTGTGCACGGCATCGAAGCGCGCGTCAACGGCGTCGAACCGGGCGTCGACCGTCGCGAAGCGGGCGTCGACCGCATCGAAGCGGCCGTTCATCTCGTTGCGGAGCCCGCCGACCTCGCTGCGGAGCACGCGGACGAACATCGTCGACATCACGGTCAGGGTGCCGCACATCAGGGCGGTGAACGCGCCGATCATCGTCCAGATCTGTGCCGCATCCATCGATTCCATCTCCTCATCGTCGCATCGGATGATCCACCCTGCCAGCATCCTGGTGCCGGCTCCGGCCACGTCTCCGAGAACCGCGGGACGGGCTGCTCGGCGCGTATCGGTGCAGAGTGGGTGGTCCTGCGACGGCGCGGTCAGGCGTCCTTCGGCGGGTTGTACATGAACTCGACGCGGATGCCGTCGGCGTCCTCCACGAAGGAGGCGTAGTAGCGCTCCGAGTAGCGGGGATACTCCTTGGGCTCCCGCACCGCGCTCCACCCGGCGTCGAGCGCGAGCGCGTGGAAGCGGTCGACCTCCGCGCGCGACGGCATCGCGAAGGCGAGGTGCTGCCACCCGATGCGTCCGTGCCGGTGCGGCTCCGAGTCCTCGTCCCACGTGTAGAGGATGATCTCGGTCTCGTCGCCGTTGTGCCACGAGATGGAGTGGTCGTCCTCCCCGCCGGACTCGTAGCCGAGCGCGGTCAGGACGGGATGGAACTGCGCCCGCCCCCGCTCGAGGTCGCCGACGGTGATGCCCAGGTGATCGAGGAGTGCCATCGGCCCAGTCTGTCAGCGATCGCGGACGGTGTCAGTGGGGAGCGTGATACTCGGCTTCGCCCCGCTTCCAGTACCCCTTCACGACGGCCTTCGCGGTGTCGACGCCCCACCGGTCGAGCAGCGCGCGACCCGGCTTGACGATCGACTGCTCCGCCGCGATGAACACGAACGGATCGGTGCCGACGATGTCGTCTCCCGACAGCGACTCCAGGAACGCGATCAGCGCCGAGCCGGCCGGGTCGTCCCCGCGGTGCAGCCACTGCACCGGTACCGGGGCGGCGAGGTCGAGCTCGCCGCTCTCGGCTACGGTCTCGATCACGATGCGGGCCGGGGCGTCGTCGGGGATCAGCGCGGCGAAACGGCGGATCGCGGGGATCGCGGTCTCGTCGCCGACGAGCAGCCAGGAGCCGGGGGTGCCGGTGACGACGGCGGCGCCGCGCGGACCGCCGACGCCGATCTCGGCGCCGAGGGGCGCGGTGGCGGCCCACGGTGCGGCGACGCCCTGGTCGCCGTGCACCGCGAACTCGACGTCGAGCCAGTCCTCGCCCCACGCGAGCGGCGTGTACTCGCGGCTGGGCGCGGCGCGCAGTTCCTCCACCGACTCCACGGGGCCGTCCGGGAAGAACAGGCGCATGTGGTCATCGGCGCCGGGGGAGTCGAATCCGGCGAGGTCCGGCCCGGCGAGGCGCACGCGCACGAAGTCCGGGGCGAGCCACTCGCGCGCGGTCAGGGTGACGGTGCGGAAGCGCAGCTCGAGGCCGCGGCGCTCGATCGTGAAGCCGGATTTCGTATCGCTCATAAAGTAAGGCTAACCTAAAAAGCACGACGGATGGTTCCCTGCGATCCGCTCCGTCCGACCGGCGCCCTCGAGTGCGCGACCACCCCGCAGAACAGGAGTCTCTCCATGTCCGTGCCCAGAACCCTCACCGCCACCAGCGTCGCCCTGGTCGGCCTGCTCGCGCTCTCCGGCTGCGCCACCGGCACCGAAGCCGAACCCGAGGAGACCGCCGCCGCCTCCGGCACCGTGACCGTCGAGGACAACACGGGCGAACACGAGATCGCCACCCCGCCCGCCTCGGTCGTCGCCCTCGACAACCGCACCTTCCAGACCCTGTCCGACTGGGGCATCGAGCTCTCCGCCGGCGCCGTCTCCCTCATGCCCGAGACCGTGTCGTACGCGAAGGACGACGGCATCGTCGACATCGGCCTGCACACCGAGCCCGACCTGGAGGCGATCGTCGCGGCCGACCCCGATCTCATCATCAGCGGTCAGCGCTTCACGCAGCACAACGCCGCGATCGCCGAGCTCGTGCCCGACGCCACGATCATCGACCTCGAACCGCGCGACGGCGAAGCGTTCGACGCCGAACTCACGCGCCAGACCACCGTGCTCGGCGAGATCTTCGGCAAGCAGGACGAGGCGCAGAAGCTGGTCGACGAGTTCGACGCCGCGGTCGAGCGGGCCAAGGCCGCCTACGACGAGGCCGACACCGTCATGGCCGTCAACACCTCGGGCGGCCAGATCGGCTACCTCGCTCCGACCGTCGGCCGCTCGCTCGGCCCGATCTACGACCTCCTCGGCCTCACGCCGGCCCTCGAGGTCGACGACGCGAGCGATGACCACCAGGGCGACGAGATCTCGGTCGAGGCGATCGCGGCCTCGAACCCCGACTGGATCCTCGTGCTCGACCGCGACGCGGTGTTCGCGGCGGAGACGCCCGACTACGTGCAGGCCGCCGAGATCCTGGAGAGCTCCGAGGCCCTCGCCGGCGTCACCGCGGTGAAGGACGAGCAGATCGTCTACATGCCCACCGACACGTACCTGAACGAGAGCATCCAGACGTACACCGCGTTCCTGAACGACCTCGCCGACGCGCTCGAGAAGAGCGCCGACAAGTAAGGGCCGGGTGGCGGCGCCCGCGATCAGGGCGCCGCCACCGGCATCCCCCATGACCTCTCCTCTCCTCGCCCCGACGCCGCGATCGTCCGCGCGGCTGTTCGACCCGAAGCTGCTCCTCGGGGTGCTCGTCGTCGCGGTTCTCCTGGCGCTCTCGCTCGTCACCGGCGTCTACGACATCGCCGGTGCCGACGACGGCGCGCAGATGTTCCAGATCACCCGCGTGCCCCGCACGATCGCCCTCGTGCTGGCCGGGGCCGCGATGGCGATGGCGGGCCTGGTGATGCAGCTGCTCACCCAGAACCGCTTCGTCGAGCCGACGACGACCGGCACGACCGAATGGGCGGGCCTCGGCCTGCTCGCCGTGATGCTGCTGGTGCCGCAGCCGTCCCTGCCGCTGCGCATGGCCGGGGCCGTGCTGGCCGCCTTCGTCGGCACGATGGTCTTCTTCGCCTTCCTGCGGCGGGTGGCGCTCAAGTCCTCGCTCATCGTCCCCATCGTCGGCATCATGCTGGGGGCGGTCGTCGGCGCGATCACCACCTACCTCGCGCTCGTCACGAACTCGCTGCAGATCATCGGCGTGTGGTTCGCCGGCAGCTTCACGTCGGTCATGCGCGGCCAGTACGAGATGCTGTGGATCGTCGCGCTCATCGGGGTGATCGTGTTCCTCGTCGCCGATCGGCTGACCATCGCCGGACTGGGGGAGGAGATCGCGACGAACGTCGGGGTGAACTACAACCGGATGATCCTGCTCGGCACCGTGCTGATCGCCGTCACGACCGGCGTCGTGACGGTCGTCGTCGGCAACCTGCCCTTCCTCGGGCTGATCGTGCCGAACATCGTGTCGATGGTGCGCGGCGACGACCTGCGCAGCAACCTGCCCTGGGTCTGCCTGCTGGGCATCGCGATCGTCACCGTGTGCGACATCATCGGCCGCACGATCATCATGCCCTTCGAGGTGCCCGTGTCGCTGATCCTCGGGGTCGTCGGGGCGGTCGTGTTCGTGCTCCTCCTGCTGAGGCAGCGTCGTCGTGGCTGAGCGGACGGCGACGGAGTCCCGGCCCGACGCGACGACCCGGTCGGCCGGTTCCTTCACGACGCCCCGCGCGCGTCGCCGCTACGTCGTGGTGCTGGTCGTGCTCGCCGTGATCGCCGCCGGATCCGCGTTCGGGCTCCTGGCGTGGGACAACCCGATGCCCGTCGGCACGCCGGGGTTCTGGCGCATCGCCCAGCACCGCGCGACCGCCGTGGTCGTGATGGCCGTCGTCGCCGTGGCCCAGGCCGTGGCGACCGTGAGCTTCCAGACCGTCACGAACAACCGCATCATCACGCCGTCGATCATGGGCTTCGAGTCGCTCTATCGCGTGGTGCAGACCACCACCGTGTACCTGTTCGGCGTCGCGGGGCTGGTCGCCGTCCAGGGGGCGGGACAGTTCGCCCTCCAGGTCGTGATCATGGTGGGTCTCGCCGTGGTCCTCTACGGGTGGTTGCTCTCGGGGCGCTACGGCAATCTCCAGATCATGCTGCTCGTGGGCATCGTGATCGGCGGAGGGCTGGGCGCGATCGCCACGTTCATGCAGCGGTTGCTGACGCCGAGCGAGTTCGACGTGCTCGCGGCCCGCCTGTTCGGCAACGTGTCGAACGCCGACCCGGCGTACCTCCCCCTCGCGATCCCGCTGGTCGCCGGAGCCTCGCTGCTGCTGTGGTCGCGGTCGCGTCGGCTCAACGTGCTCGCGCTCGGTCCCGACGCGGCCCGGTCCCTCGGGATCGATCACCGACGCGAGCAGTTCCTCGTGCTGACGCTGGTCGCGGTGCTCATGGCGACCTCGACCGCCCTGGTCGGTCCGATGACGTTCCTCGGGTTCCTCGTCGCGACGCTCGCCTACCAGTTCGCCGACTCGCACGACCATCGGCTGATCTTCCCGGTCGCGGTGCTCACCGCGTTCTCGATCCTCGCCGGGGCGTACTTCGTGATGAAGAACGTGTTCTACGCGCAGGGCATGGTGTCGATCCTGATCGAGATCGTCGGCGGCACCGTGTTCCTCCTCGTCATCCTCCGAAAGGGCAGACTGTGATCGCACTCGACGGCGTGCGCCGTGACTACAGCAGCGAGGTCGCGATCGGACCCGTCGACCTCCGCATCCCCGCGGGCGGCATCACCGCCCTCATCGGACCCAACGGCGCGGGCAAGTCCACGCTGCTGACGATGATCGGTCGGCTCAACGGCATGGACGCCGGCGCCATCGAGATCGCCGGACTGGATGTGGCGTCCACGAAGTCGAAGGACCTGGCGAAGGTGGTGTCGATCCTGCGGCAGGAGAACCACTTCGTCACGCGCCTCACCGTCCGCCAGCTCGTCGGGTTCGGGCGCTTCCCGCACTCCCAGGGGCGCCTGAACCGGCACGACGAGGAGGTCATCAGCCAGGCGATCGACTTCCTCGACCTCGGCGCGCTGGAGGGGCGCTACCTCGACGAGCTCTCCGGAGGGCAGCGACAGCGGGCCTACGTGGCGATGGTGCTCGCGCAGGACACGGAGGTCGTGCTGCTCGATGAACCCCTCAACAACCTCGACATGCGGCACGCGGTGCAGATGATGAAGCACCTGCGGCGGGCGGCCGAGGAGCTGGGGCGCACGATCGTCATCGTGCTGCACGACATCAACTTCGCCGGTCACTACGCCGACCACATCTGCGCCATGAAGGACGGGCGGGTGGTGGAGTTCGGCCCGCCCGCGCAGATCATGACCGACGACGTGCTGACCCGCGTGTTCGACACCGAGGTGCGGGTGGTCGAGGGACCCTCCGGTCCCCTCGCGGTGTACTACTAGAGCTCGATGCCGTGGTCTTCGTCGTTCACGCCGGCGTTGTGGCCGCGGCGCGACTCGTAGCCCAGGAACCACCCGAGCCAGACGATCGCGGCAAGCAGCACCCCGAGCCACACGTTCTGGAAGATGAGACCGACGACCACGCCGACGATCAGCAGGCCGAGGGTGACGGTGATCCGGAGCGCGGCGCGGGACATGGCCTCAGCATACGTCCCGGCGCCCCGTGGGCGTGCCGCCGTATCGCGGTTCAGCGGCGACGGTGGTCCTCGGGGGCGAGCCGGGGTCCGCGTCGCGGTTCGACCAGGCCGCTCGCGAAGATGAGCCGGATCACGCGCTGGCGGTGGCCGGACCACGGCTCCAGCAGCTCGATCATCCCCGCGTCGTCCGTGCGATGACCCGCGAGGGCGTGGCCGACCTCGTGCGCGAGATGGTAGTCGCCCACGCTGACCGCATCCGGGTCGCCCAGCGCGCGGATCCTCGTCTCGGCCGCGGTCCACACGCCCACGCCGGGCAGGCTCGTGAGCACGCGGTCGCGGTCCGCTCCTGTCTCCGCCGCCTGCACGGCCCGCGCGATGCGGTCGCCGCGTTCGGCGGCGCGCACGATCGTCTTGGACTGCGGGGGTTCGACGCCCGCGCGGTGCCACGCCCACGACGGGATGCGCCGCCACTGCTCGGCGGTCGGCGCGACGGCCATCGGGCGCGGGGTGGGGCCGGGTGCGCGGTCGCCGTAGCGCGAGACCAGGTAGCGCCACGCGCCGAACGCCTGCATCGAGGTGACCTTCTGCTCCAGGATCGCGCAGGCGAGCGCGTCGAACACCTCGTCGGTGCGGGCGAGCCGGATGCCGGGGTTGCGCCGGGCGGCTTCGGCGACGAGGGGGTGGTGCGACGGGTCGAACCCGGTGGGGTCGTCGGTCGCGCCGCAGAGCGCGGGGACGAGGGACAGGGCGTGGTCGGCGCCCGGACCCCATGCGGTCGCCGTCACGGCGTTCCCCGCCATGCGCAGCGCGAGCGTGGACGGGCCCTGCGGAGTGCGCACCGCGCGCCAGATGACGTGACGGTCGAACACGGTGGTCGGGTCGGTGCCACCGCGGCGCAGCATCCCCACCGTGCGGCGGAGGTCGAGCGGATGCGGCGGACGGTAGGTGGTCTCCCGCCGCAGGTCCGCCGGCACGGCCGCAGGGGGCGCTGACGGAGCGGTGAGGGTCATGCGCCCACCCTACGCGGCGCTCCTGACATCGGCTCCCGGCGTGCGCCGCGGCCCGCGGGGGCCGTGCTCGGCACGATGGCCAAGCCGCGCGGGCGTGCTTTCAGAAGCGGTCGGGCGAGGGGGTGCCGTGGCCGTAGCGGATGACGACGTCGGCGTGGCGATCGAACCGGTAGCCGATGCCGCGGACCGTCCGGACGATGTCCTCGTAGCGGCCGAGCTTGGCCCGCAGCCGCCGCACGTGCACGTCGATCGTGCGCTCGCCGGGGGCCTCGTCGTCCTGCGCCTGCCACAGGGCGGAGACCAGCTCGCTGCGCTCGATCGTGCGGCCCTCGCGGAGCACGAGGTACTGCAGTAGCTCGAACTCCTTGTACGTGAAGGCGGCGGACTCGCCGTCGATCAGGACGCGCTTGCGGGAGATGTCGACGGTGACCCCGGTCTCCTCCGGCACCGTCTCCTCTTCGGCTGCGGCCTTGGTCCTGGCGATCGCGCCGGGCTCCTGCAGGGCGAGCCGGACGACGTCCAGGTCGCGGCCACCCGAGCCGTGCGGGGCGAGGGCGACGGTCGCGTGCGTCTCGGCGCCGGGTGCGAGCTCGGCGAGGGTGCGGCGGAGGGCGTCGACGAGGAGCGGGAGGCTGACGCCGGCTTCCGCTGCCTTGATCTCGTCGAGGCCGACGTAGAGGGCGAAGCCGCGCGGAGAGCGGACGGCGGGGAGGTCGGCACCGGCGGTGGCGGCGGAGTCGCTGCCGGGGTGGACGGTGCGGACGGGGGCGGTGGTGGCGGGACGCTCGAGAAGGGCGGAGTTCGACATGATGATGGAGTCCTCAAGACGTGAGCCCGAAGCGACGGGGGCTCGGATGCGTTGCATGAATGACCGGCGGAGCCGGGAAGCGAGCAAGGGTGGATGCTCGAGACGCTGCTCCCGCAGATGGCGAGGAGTCAGGTCAGGCGGGGTGGCTGTTCGTTCAGCGACACATTCGGCAACACATGCCAACGCGACCGGGCATCATCATCCCGGCAGTCCCGTTCGCCTCCTGGGCGGACAAAGGGCGTGCGTTGGTGGTCATGGGGGGATTATGTCCGATCGTGACGACGCATGTCAAAACGCCCGGGCGTGGCGGAGGGGCGTAACGTGGCACGGATGACGATCTCGCACACCGTCGGCGGCTTCATCCTGACCGACGAGAAGGACGCATCGCGGTATACGCTCACGCGCGACGGGAAGCTGGTCAGCGTGCTGGACTATCGCGACGACGGCCACACGATCGCCCTGACCCGCGCCTTCACCGTGCCGACTTTCCGCGGCCATGGCTACGCGGGAATCGTGGTCGACGGGGCGGTCGCCGACATCGAGGAGCGGGGCGACCGCACGGTCGACGCGGTCTGCTGGTACGTGGCGGAGTGGTTCGCCGCGCACCCCGAGCGAGCCGGAGTCCTCCGCCGCCGCTGAGGCGCGAGTATGACGCCGTGTTACGTGCACGGTCGTGCTTCCTCCGGCCGGCTCGGCTGCCCGCGGCGGGCCTCAGACCGAATGTCGGAGGTCGTTCGTACGGTGTGAGTATGCGGATCCTGCACACCTCGGACTGGCACATCGGCCGGACCTTCCACGGCAACTCCACGCTGGAGGCGCTCGCCGAGGTGCTCGCCGCCCTGACCGTTCAGGTCGAGCAGGAGGGGGTCGACGTCGTGGTCGTCGCGGGCGACGTCTTCGATTCGGCGACGCCGTCCGCCGCGGCGTACACGCTCCTCGGTGACGCGCTGGTGGCGCTGCACGCCACGGGCGCGCGGGTCATCGTGACCAGCGGCAACCACGACTCGGCGGCGCGACTCGGCTTCCAGTCGCGGCTGCTGCGCGACGGCATCCATGTGCTGACCGATCCGCTCGCGATCGGGCGGCCCGTCACGATCGCCGACGACCACGGCCCCGTGCACTTCTTCGGCATCCCGTACCTCGAGCCCGCCATCGTGCGGCAGCACTGGCCGGAGGGTGACGCCGACGGGCGGCAGCTGCGCACGCAGGCACAGACCATGGCCCATGCGATGCATCTCGTCCGCGCGGGGATGCAGGAGCACGACGGGCGCTCCGTCGCGATCGCCCACTGCTTCGCCGCGGGTGTCGAGCCCACCGAGGGCCTGGAGCGCGAGGTGCGCCAGGGCGGCCTCGATGTCGTGCCGCTGAGCGTGTTCGACGGTCCCGACTATGTGGCGCTCGGCCACATCCACGGGCGGCAGCAGGTGAGCGAGCGCGTGCGGTACGCCGGAGCGCCCCTGCACTACAGCTTCGGCGAGCAGCACAAGCCCCGAGGGTCCTGGCTCGTGGACCTCGACGCCGACGGGCTCGCCCGGGTCGAGTGGCGGGGGGGGGCGGGGGGGGGGGG
>NZ_SSDO01000484.1:0-5648 GCF_004794395.1 Microbacterium sp. K41
AGTGCTGCTCGGCGACCTCCCGGCCCTGCTGCCCGACGAGCTCACCCGGGCGCTCGACTACGCCTCGGCCCACCCGCGGGCCTTCGTGCCCGACGCGGAGGGCACCGGCACCGTGCTCGCGACCGCCCGCGCCGACGTACCGCTGCGGCCCTGCTTCGGCGACGACTCGGCCGCCGCGCACCGCGCTGCCGGGTTCGCCGAGGTGGGGTTCCCCGTGCTGAGCGGGCTGCGCCGCGACCTCGACCACGCCGATCACCTCCGAGCCGCCCGACGGTGCGGTCTCGGTCCGCGCACGGCGGCGCTCCTCGCCCCACGTCTCGTGCTGGCATCATGATGTCGTCGGCGCCGCGCATCGTGGTACTGGCGGGTGGCGTCGGCGGGTCGAAGTTCGTCGTCGGCGTGCGGGAGGCCGCCCGGCGGCGCTGGCCGGATGCCGCGGGCGGCACTCGTGCCGAGATCACCGTGGTCGTCAACACCGGTGACGACCTGTGGCTCAGCGGCTTGCGGCTGCAGCCCGACGTCGACTCGATGATCTACGCTCTCGCCGGCGTGAACGACACCGCGCGTGGGTGGGGGCGCACCGGGGAGAGCGAGCGGGTGGCCGCCGAACTGCACGCATGGGGTGCGGGGTGGCCGTGGTTCACCCTCGGCGACCTCGACCTCGGCGCCCACATCACGCGCACGGGCTGGCTTCGCGATGGTGCCACGGTGACCGAGGTCGTCGACCGGCTGGCGTCACGGTGGCCGCTCGGGGTGCGACTGTTGCCGATGACGGATGCGGAAGTCGACACGCACGTGACGGCGGCGCAGGGCCGGATGCACTTTCAGGAGTGGTGGACCAGGCACCGCGCGGCGATCCCGGTACAGGGCTTCGACTGGCCGGGAATCGAGCGGTCCGTGCCGGCGGCGGGTGTGCTGGACGCCCTCGTGGCAGCCGACGTGATTCTGCTCGCCCCGTCCAATCCTGTGGTTTCGATCGGTCCCGTCCTGACAGTGCCCGGCATCGCCGACGCGGTCAGAACGGCGTCAGGTTCCGTGGTCGGGGTGTCCCCGATCATCGCCGGCGCCCCCGTTCGCGGGATGGCCGATGCCTGTCTCGCCGCGGTCGGGATTTCGGCCACGGCTGATGCGGTGGGCCGCCACTACGGCCCGCGCGTGACTGGCGGGCTCCTCGATGCCTGGCTCATCGGTGAAGAGGACGCTTCCCTTGCTGCCGACCTCGGGACGGACGGCTTGCGCGCGCCGGTGCGGGCGCTCTGGATGCGTGACCTCGACACATCGGCTCGTCTCGCCGCGGACGCCTTCGATGTTGCGCTGGGCTCGGAATAGTGAGTCCTTGCGGGAACGACCACCATCGGCGGCACCCCGACCCTATTCTCGGCCGTCAGCTTTTCGAGTCCCCGCGTCGAAGACGGCGATGAGGTCCTGCTCGAGGTGCAGAGTCGTGGCGACCCGCATGATGGTGCTGAGTCTCGGATCCGCTAGGTGATCGACGTGGTACGTGCCCTGCTCTAGCGAACGGTACGTGGGGAGCGAGCATCCAACTTGTTCAGCGGCTTCTTCTTGGGAAAGAGCGTGTTGCTTGCGGTAGGCGGCGAGTTGCCGGGCGATGAGATCCAGCACTCGATGCGGCATAGGCGCCCTTTCGTGCGCGGCAAACCGCGAAGGTAGCACTTTACATCTTGGCAATCCAGAACTCATGCCTGCTGGATTCTCGATCGGAACGGAGCAGGATGGCCAGACCATTTGCGTTTGATTGCCCCGGCCAGGCTTGCCTCGTCTAGTAGGTGATCGAGGGGAGAATTCCGATGAAGAAGTTCAGGGTTGGATCAGCAGCTGGGGTGGCGGCTGTGCTGTCGGTGATGTGGGTTTCCCCAGCAGCGATCGCGGACGAAGAATCCACGGTAGACGTGGTCGCGAACGTTACTCCGGCGGATGTCACGGCGGCCATTGACACCCCGCTTCTCGACGGCGGTGAAAGCACCGTCACGATTGACCGGCTTACTGTCGATGTGTCCACCGAAGCCACCGACGGCGTCTCAATTTCAGCCGGGTCAGGGACGGCGACGATCGGCCTTCCATTCGCGGACGACGCTACCGCAGGTATCTCAACAGACCCAGGAACGGTGACGTACGACAACGGGAACGCGAGCAGCAGCGTCGTCCTCGTGCACGACACCGGATCCGTGCAGGTTGCGACAGTAATCGATACAGCAGCCGCGCCGACACGATATGACTATCCGATCGATCTTCCCGAAGCTTCGAGCCTCGTTCTCCAGGGTGGCGGCGGCGTGGCGGTGGTCGATGATGCAACTGGCGAGGTCCTGGGAAGCTTCGCGGCCCCCTGGGCGAAAGACGCAACGGGCAAGGACGTCCGCACCCGCTATGAGGTGGAAGGGCAGACGCTGACCCAAGTCGTGGAGCACAACACTAACTACCTCTATCCTGTGGTCGCCGATCCGACCTACACGACGTCGGTGATCTACCTCAGCAAGGCCCAGGTCGTCACCATGTACAACGGGCTCCACGGAATCAGCGGCGCATGTAGCGCCCTCCCGATTCCGTATCCGGCGAGTATCGCCTGCTTGGGTCTCGCCCCTGCGGCGCAGGTGGAGAAGGCATACTGGAACAAGTGGCGAATCAAGGTGACGTACTACAACTGCGGGTTCAACTACTGCAGCTACACGACGTATACGGCAGTCCCGTAGACCAAGAGGAGCATCATGCGCATCAAGGCACCGGCTGCCAAGGTCGGATATCTGCTCGTCGTGGGCGTCGGAATCACGCTCACCATGATCCCTCTCGCAGCCGTCAGCCTCTACCTCGGGTTCGCTTGGGCAGTGGTGTCTGTTCTTGCGGCCGTCGCAGTCGCAGCTCGCACGTTCCGCGGTCCCACGGAACTTGACGCCCCGCGTCCTTGGTGGAAGATGACGAGCACGCGCCGCAGCAGCATTCTGCTCGCCGTATTGTTCTTCCTTCAGGGAGTCGCCACGTCCGTGGGCGCGCTCACCGCACCGAGTCCGAGCCTGGCACTCATCGGCAGTGTGGTATCCCTGCTTCTTACTGCCCTCTACCTCAACTCCGCATGGAGGATCCACCCCATCGCGGTTTCCGCCTGACGCGTAGTCACGCATGAACCCGCTCATCAACTCCGCATGGAGGATTCATGCGGCCGTGCTCGATCGGACATAGACGTTCGGCGGAACCTCTGGCCGAAAGCCGCCAATATCGGCGTAATGAGTTGACCGTTTCCGTCATCTCTCACGTGGGAGCAGTGCTCGGCCGGATCACGGCGCGGGCCAGTCGGGCGGAGGGGCCTCATGAACGGTCGAAACGGAGTGAACCAGCTCTTCGAGGAGTTGGAAGTCGAATGCGGTGCCATGCTGGGCGGCCTCGCGGATCGGGTGTCGGTCCTGCTGGGCGTGGACATCGAGGTCGATGTGCTGGGCGAACGCGAGTGGGCGAGCATCCCGCCGTTCGCTCTCGTGAACGGCGACCGGGCACGGATCCCCGTCCGGGAGTCCGATCCACGCTGGTATCAGCTGCATGTGGTTGCCCATGAGCTCGCGCACCTGCTGTGCGGACACGCGCAGTGCGCGATGCTGCCGATGACTTTCGACGGTCCGCAGCGACCGGCCGCCGTAGACGTCGCCGCGTCGGACGTGCCGCGGCAGCAGGAGCGCGAAGCCGAAGAACTCGCGCGTCGGTTGAGCGCCTTCATGCTGGCCCCACGCTTCGAGCCGGTGCTCACGGTCGCCTGCTGATCCCGCTTCGGGTCGGGTCCCTCGAGTGACCCCGGTCACCGACCGAGGGCGGGTGTCATCGCCGCATCGAAGACGATCAGCGGACGATCGCTGTCGGGTCGAGAGAGCACCTCGGCCTCGACGTGCCACACGCGGGCGATGAGCTCACGGGTGAGCACGTCCTGCGGTGAACCGGCCGCCTGCACGTGACCGTCGGCGACCACGACGACGTGGTCGGCGAACGCCGCGGCGTGGTTGAGGTCGTGCAGCGCGGCGAGCACCGTCATCCCGTCACGGGCGAGGGTGCGCAGCAGCACGAGGGCGTCGAGCTGGGCGCGGATGTCGAGGTGGTTCGTCGGTTCGTCGCACAGCAGCAGCGCCGGTCGCTGAGCCAGTGCCCTGGCCAGATTCACGCGCTGGCGCTCGCCGCCCGAGAGGGTCGCCGCGTCGCGGTCTGCGAACTCTCGTGCGCCGGCGCGGGACATCGCGGCGTCCGTCGCATCGGCATCCGCCTCCCCGCCCTCGAACGACAGCCATCCGCGGTGCGGGAGGAGTCCGAGCCCGACGATGTCGCGTCCGGTCATGCCCTCGGCCGCCGACCACTCCTGCTCCACCAGGGCAACCCGCTGCGCCCGTGCCCTCCGCTGCATCTCGGTCAGGGACACGCCATCGAGCTCCAGGCTCTCGACCTCGCCGCGCAGTGTTCCGGCGATCAGGCGCAGCAGTGTGCTCTTGCCCGAGCCGTTCGGGCCGAGCAGGGCGGTGACCGAGCCGCCGGGAGCGGTGATGTGCATGCCGTCGATGATCACGCGGTCGCCGTGATCGAAGCGGATGCGGCGGGCATCGAGCCCGCTTCCGTCGTGCGCGGTCATGCGCGGGACTTCCGCATGCGCAGCATCAGCAGCGCGAACACCGGACCACCGATCAGCGCGGTGACGATGCCGACCGGGAGCTCGCGCGGCTCGAACACGGTGCGCGCGATGGTGTCGGCCCAGATGAGGAACACCGCCCCGGCGAGGAATGACACCGGGAGGAGAGCGCGATGCCGGGCGCCGACGACCGCACGAACGGCGTGCGGCAGGATCAGCCCGACGAAGCCGATCGATCCGCTCACCGCGACGAGCGCGCCGGTCAGCAGAGCGGCGCACACGAACAGGAGCACCCGCACGCGCGTGACCGGGATGCCCAGCGCCTCGGCGGCCGTGTCGCCGAGCACCAGGCTGTCGAGCGGGCGGGCCGAGGCCAGCAGCGGCACGGCGCACACGACCACCGCGACGCCGGCCAGCGCGGCATCCGACCAATCAGCGCCGCCGAGAGATCCGAGCAGCCAGCTGAGGATCTCGCGGTAACTGTCGTTGGTCGCGCTCCAGAAGATCACCAGGCTGGTCAGCGCGGCCAGAACCGCCGACACCGCGAGACCCGCGAGCACTACGGCCGTCGGCCCTGAGGAGCCGGCCGCGCGGGCCAGACCGAGGGCGAGGGCAAGAGCGAGCAGGGCGCCGGCGAAGGCGGCGAACGGCAGCGCCACCGCGGCACCCAGCACGATGACGATCACGGCGCCCGTCGAGGCTCCGGACGACAGGCCCAGCAGGTACGGGTCTGCCAATGGATTGCGGGTGAGCGCCTGCATCACGGCGCCGCACAGGGCAAGGCCGCCTCCCACCGCGGCGGCCGTGAGAACCCGGGGCACTCGTCCCTCCCAGATGATCGCGTCGCGGATGGGCGTGAGTCCGCTGGCTGCCCCGGTCAGGTGCGACCACACGCTCGCCACGAGCTCGGCAGGAGTGATGTCGGCCGGGCCGATGGCGACCGCAGCGACCACGGTGCCGGCCAGGGCGAGCAGCAGCACCGCGGTCGCCGAGGCCGCGCGCCCCCGTCGCCGTGCCGGGCGGACGACCGCGGTGC
>NZ_SSDO01000485.1:0-544 GCF_004794395.1 Microbacterium sp. K41
CGCCCGCGGTGACGCCGCCGACGTCCGGGTTGCGCTCGACGCCGGTGCCGACATCGAGGCCCGCGGCGAGGGCGGCATGACCGCACTGGTCGCGGCCACCAAGGCGAACCACGTCGAGGCCGCCCGCGCGCTGATCTCCGCGGGTGCCGACGTGAATGCGAAAGACGACATCCAGGACTCGGCCTACCTGTACGCGGGTGCCCGCGGTCACGGCGAGATCCTGCGCCTCACCCTCACCAACGGCGCCGACCTCACCAGCACCAACCGCTTCGGCGGCACCGCCCTCATCCCCGCGTCGGAGCGCGGACTGCTCGACATCGTGCAGATTCTGCTCGATGCGGGCGTCGACCCCGACCGCGTGAACAACCTGGGGTGGACGGCGCTGCACGAGGCGATCGTGCTCGGTGACGGCTCGGGGCGCTACGTCGCCGTGGTGCGCGCCCTGCTCGACGGCGGCGCCGACCCGACCATCCGCGACGGCGACGGCGTGCTGCCGGGCGACCTCGCGAAGGCCCGCGGCTACGACGCGATCGTCGCCGAGCTC
>NZ_SSDO01000486.1:0-5667 GCF_004794395.1 Microbacterium sp. K41
GCGCTCCCGCTCCCGCAGCATCCGTCGCGCCCCCGCGACCTGCTCGGCCGTGGCCCGTTGCGCGGCGCGCTCCGCCGTGACCCTCGCGAGATCGGCGCGCGCGATCTTCAGCGTCGTGCGCCGAGCGACCGCCGTCTGCTGCGCGATCCGCAGATCATGTCGGGCCGCGTCGTACTCGAGCCGCCGCCCGCTCCGTGTGCTGCGGCGGCGCAGCCCGATCGCACCAGCGGTCGCGCCGGCGGCGGCGGTCGGCGCGATCCACCACCACTCGGCGAGGAGCAGCACGGGGTCCATACCTCGATGCTACCGACCCGTACCGACGGCGGCGATGCGCCGAGGGCCCGGCCTCCACGGGGAGACCGGGCCCTCCGCGCACGCGGACGCCGTCAGACGAGCGTCTCCTGCCACGCGGCGTGCAGCTGCGCGAACTTGCCGGAGCCGCCGATGAGCGCCTCCGGGGTGTCGTCCTCGATGATGCGGCCGTGCTCCATCACGAGCACCCGGTCGGCGATCGCGACCGTCGACAGCCGGTGCGCGATGATGATCGCCGTCCGGTCAGCGAGCAGCGTCTGCAGCGCGTCCTGGATCAGTCGCTCCGACGGGATGTCGAGCGAGGCGGTGGCCTCGTCGAGGATGAGCACCGCCGGGTCGGCGAGGAAGGCGCGCGCGAACGAGATCAGCTGTCGCTGCCCCGCCGAGACGCGACCGCCGCGCTTGTTCACGTCGGTGTTGTAGCCGTCGGGCAGCGCCGAGATGAAGCCGTCGGCGCCCACCGCGCGGGCGGCGGCCTTGATCTCGTCGAGCGAGGCGTCCGGCTTGCCCAGGGCGATGTTGTCCGCGACCGTCCCGCTGAACAAGTACGCCTCCTGCGTGACCATCACGATCGCACGACGGAGATCCTTCGGGTGCAGCGAGCGCAGGTCGACGCCGTCGAGGGTCACCCGACCCTCCGAGGGGTCGTAGAAGCGCGAGATGAGCTTGGCCAGCGTCGACTTGCCCGCACCGGTCGTCCCCACGAGGGCGATCGTCTGCCCGGCCGGGATGTCGAGCGAGAAGTTCGGGAGGATCGTCTTCTCGCCGTTGTACCCGAACGTGACCTCGTCGAACTCGACGTGTCCGCGCGACTCCCACAGGTCCACCGGCTTCTCGGGGTCGGGCACCGTCGGCACCTCCTCGAGTACGCCGGACACCTTCTCCAGCGCCGCGGTCGCGGACTGGTAGGAGTTCAGGAACATCGCGATCTCCTGCATCGGCGCGAAGAAGTTGCGCACATACAGCACGGCGGACAGCAGCACGCCGACCGTGAGGGCCCCCGTCGACACCCGGATGCCGCCCCACAGCACGACGATCCCGAGCACCAGAGCCGCGACGCCCATGAGCCCCGGCTCGAACGTGCCGAACAGCAGCATCGAGCGGCGGTTCACGTCGCGGTAGTCGCCGGCGACCTGCTGGAACGCCTCGTCGTTGCGCGGCTCCTTGCGGAACGCCTTCACCGCGCGGATGCCGGTCATGGTCTCCACGAACTGCACGATGACCTTGGCGCTGATCACGCGCGACTCGCGGTACACCAACTGCGAGCGCGAGTAGAACCAGCGCATCAGGAAGAACAGCGGCACCCCGCCGAGCGCGAGGATGAGGCCGGACTGCCAGTCCCACACGCACAGCGCGATGAAGGTGAACAGCCCGAACAGCACGCCGGACACGAGCTCGTTCAGGCCGCCGTCCAGCAGCTCCCTGATCGAGTCGAGGTCGCTCGTCTGTCGCGAGATGATGCGCCCCGAGGTGTACGACTCGTGGAACTCCAGGCTCAGCCGCTGGGTGTGCAGGAAGATGCGCTTGCGCAGATCGAGCAGGATCGCCTGCGTCAGCTTCGCCGCGATGATCACGTACCAGGCGATCAGGGCGGCCGCGAGCGCACCGGCCAGCAGGTAGATCCCGCCCACCACGAACGTCGGCATCCAGTCGGCGTTCTCGATCACGGCCGGCAGTGCACGGTCGAGCCCGATGCTGATCAGGATCGGACCGGCGACCTGCAGCGCCGTCGAGATCACGAGCACCACCGCGGCGAGCACGATCTGCGGCTTGAGCGGCCGCACGAGCGAGCCGAGCAGTCGCAGCGACCGCTTGCGGATCGCCCTGCTCTCCTCGCGGGTCAGGCGGGAACGGTCCTCGTCCTGGGTGCCGGTGAGCGTAGAGCTCATCGCTGCACCTCCTTCTCGCTCATCAGATCGTCGTCGGCGGCGTCCTCCCGGAGGCCGTCCTGCACCGCATCGTGGATCTCCGCCTCGGTGTCGCGGATGACCGGGATCGCGCCGGTGCGCGCCGCCTCCTCGGCCTCCAGGCTCGAGATGACGTGACGGTAGTGGCGGCTGGTCTTCAGCAGCTCCGCGTGCGTGCCGACCGCGGTGACCCTGCCGGCCTCCAGCAGCGCGACCCGGTCGGCCAGGGCGACCGTCGACGGGCGGTGCGCCACGATCAGCGCCGTGGTGTCGGCCAGCACGTGCCGCAGGGCCTCCTCCACTAGGGCCTCGGTGTCGACGTCGAGCGCCGACAGCGGGTCGTCGAGCACGAGGACCTTGGGCGCGGCGGCGACGGCACGCGCGAGCGCCAGACGCTGCCGCTGCCCGCCGGACAGGCTCAGGCCCTCCTCGCCGATCACCGTCTCGACCCCCTCCGGCAGCGTGTCGACGAACGACGCCTGGGCGACGTCGAGGGCCTCGCGCAGCACGCGCTCCCCCTCGTCGCTGTGCATGTCGAGGTCGGCGCGTCCGAGCAGCACGTTCTCCCGCACCGACGCCGAGAACAGCGTCGCGTCCTCGAACGCCATCGCGATGTGCCGACGCAGCTCCGCGAGCGGCAGGTCGCGCACATCAACGCCGTCGAGAGTGACCCGTCCGCCCGTCACGTCGTACAGCCGCGTGGGGAGCGTCGTGAGCGTGGTCTTGCCGCTTCCGGTCAGGCCGACGAGCGCCATGGTCTCGCCGGGCCGCAGCACGAGGTCGATGCCGTCGAGCAGGTCGCGCTCCTCGGCACCCGCGTCCTGGTAGCGGAAGTGCGCGCTCTCGAACGCGAGCTCGCCCCGCGGCTCGTCGATGTGCACCGGGTGCTCCGGGTCCGTGATCGTGTTGGTCTCGGAGAAGATCTCGAACACGCGGTCGGTCGCCGTGCGGGCGTCGAGCATGAACGAGAACAGGAAGCCGATCGACTCGATGGGCCAGCGCAGCACCACCGCCATCGCGAAGAAGGCGAACAGCTCCGCCTCGGTGATCGCGCCCTGCGAGATCAGCCAGATACCCGACATCAGGCTCAGGCCGAACGCGATCTGCGGCATCAGGTCGAGCCAGAACCAGATGGACGCGATCGCGCCGGCCTTGCTCATCTCGGTCTCGCGCAGCGTCTCCGCCTGACGGCTGAAGCGACGCAGGGCGTGCTTGCCGCGGCCGAACGCCTTCAGCACACGGATGCCGTGCACGCTCTCCTCGACGCTCGTGGCGAGGTCGCCCGCCTGGTCCTGACTGCGGCGGGTGAGGGCGCCGTAGCGCTTCTCGAACAGGTAGCCGCGGATCCACAGCGGGATCGCGGTCACCAGGAAGATCGTGCCCAGCAGCCAGTGCCAGCGGAACAGCAGCACCGAGCCGATGATGATCGTGAGCACGTTGACCACGAGCAGCACGAGGCCGAACGCGAGCCAGCGGCGGATGAGACCGATGTCCTGCATCATGCGGCTCAGCAGCTGTCCCGACTGCCAGCGGTCATGGAACGCGACCGGCAGCGTCTGCAGCCGCGAGTACAGCTCCGTGCGCATCGTGTACTCGACCTGCGTGGCGGGGAACAGCACGAACTGACGGCGGAGCCACACCATGAGCGCCTCGCCGAGCGCCAGGGCGAACACGGCGGCCGCGCCCCACACGATCGCATCGATGTGACCGGAGCGGACCGGTCCGCCGATGATCTGCTCGAGCACGATCGGGATCATCAACGCGATGAGAGCGGCGGCGAGCGCGCTCGCGGCCCCTCCGGCGAGACGCCAGACGACCGGCTTCACGAAGGGCTTGAGCCGCCACAGCGCGGCGGGGGTGGACAGGGTGGACGACGCATTGTGCGCGGAAGACGAGGAAGACATGTCTCTCAGAGGAGTCGAGGCGAAACGAAGAGGAAGAGGACGGATGCGAGAGCGGGCTCCTGGAGCCCGGCATCCGGTGCAGAACGGGGGCGGCGGCTCTAGGAGAGCGGGCGCACCGGGGTCGAGCCGAGAGTGGCGATCTGCGCGGCGGCGATCGTGGTCATGGTGTCCTCCTCATGGGCTCGGCGAGGTCGTCCGGTTGGCGCGACAGCCCATCAGCCTATTCCTGTGAACCAGCTGGGCGCAAGAGGAATTCCCGCGGCAGCCGAAAGCCCCGTCCTGCGTGGAGACGGGGCGGGGCTTCGGACGGCTCAGCGCGCGGCGCTCTCACGGGCCAGGAGGCTCTGCTTCACGGCGAGACCCCACGCGAAGCCGCCCAGCGAGCCGTCGGTGCGCAGCACCCGATGGCACGGGACGTACAGGGCCGGGGCGTTGCGGGCGCAGATCGACGCCGCCGCGCGCACCGCGTTCGGATTGCCGAGGCGCGCGGCGAAGCCCGTGTAGGTGAGCGGCCGACCCGGCTCGATGCCGCGCAGCGCATCCCACCCCGCGCGCTGGAGAGCGGTTCCGGTCTGCTTCACCGCGACGGCGTCGATCGCCGACACGTCACCGGCGTAATAGGCCAGGGCGGCAGCCGCCGCGTCGGTCTCGGCGTCGCGCAGCTCCTCCGGACGGGCGGCGGCGGAGAGGCGACCGAGGATCGCCTCCACGTCGTCGGTCCACCCGGAGGCGAGGACGCGCTGCTCGGCGTCGGCCAGGATCGTGAACGGGCCGTCCGGGGTGTCGATGGTCTGGATCAGGGCGGTCATGGCGTCTCCTTCATCTGGGTCTCGTCGTCGGTCGCGGCCGCGCGGGCGGCAGGCGACCGCGGTCCCGCGGGGCGCTGGGGTGCCGCACGCCACAGGTGCGCGCTGAGGTAGCTCCGCCAGGGGGCCGTGCGCTCGGCCCAGGCGACCAGGGGCTTCGGCTCGCCGGGGAGTCCCACCGCCGCCGCGCCCGCGCGCAGCGCGACATCGCCGGGGAGCAGGATGTCGGGGTCGCCGAGCACACGCATCCGCACGTAGTCCGCCGTCCACGGTCCGATCCCCGGCATGGCCAGCAGGGCCGCGCGCTGCTCCGCGCCGTCATCGCCCACGGTCAGCGTCAGGCTGCCGTCGGCGAGGGCCGCGGCGGCCCCCGTGACCGCGCGGATCCGGGCCGCGGGGCCCCGCAGCACCTCGGCCCCGTGCTCCGCGATCGCGGTCATGGTGGGGAACAGCAGCCCCTCGGGTGTCTTCTCCCCCAGCGCCTCGGTGAGTGCGGTGAGCGCGGTGCGGGCGGCGACGACGGTGATCTGCTGCCCGATCATCGCCCGGATCAGCATCTCGTGCGGATCCGCGGCCCCGGGCACCCGGATCCCCGGCGTGCGTGCGACCAGCGCCGCCAGCGACGGATGCGCGGCCAGGGCCTCGTCGATCGCGAGGGGGTCGGCGTCGAGGTCGAACAGGCGCCGCGCGGTCGACACCAGCGGCGCCAGGTCGCTCAGGCGTGCGACGCGAGCCCGC